>JAGAEE010000176.1 GCA_017613295.1 Desulfovibrio sp.
AAGGGCGAGCTCACCGTGGAGCTCGTCCTTTCAGCATGAGCAGCAAAACCGCCGCCCATCAATACATCGTGAGGAGTTGAGTCCTTCTGACATTTACTGCTGTTGTTGCCACGGCTCCCATCGCATTTCTCCGGTAAGCCAGTTCGGGATACCGATGCGTTTTTGTTGTATGTCGTAGTAATATGAGGCTCCGGAATAAGGATCAAAGATCTGTACTCTTGGCAAGGCGGTTATGGCCGTGCCGTCCAGGGGCATGCCGTGCATGTCCGCCACATTTTTAACGGCTTCAAAAGCCATGGCGGCATTTGTCATACGAACAAATATCCCGCAGGAACGAGCGGCGAGTTCCCCCCGGACCATAGCCTGCCATACACCTGCCTGCAATTTCCTTGAACGGCCTGGATAGTTCATGGCCTGCATATAGCGCGTGCGCAATGAAGAATAATCAATGTCCTCCAAAGCAAGGTCTTCCGTGCCAAAGTCTCCCAGACTTTCAACAGTGACATCCCCCTCCCTGTGGAGGAACGTGCCCACGATCCAGCTTCCGGAGGATGCCGGACCAATAATCATGCGCGTGTGCAAGCTGGCACAAACGCGCCCCACCACTATATTTGCCTCAACATCGGTAGTGCCAAGAAAAACCAAGTCCACCGGTTTTCCGTCACCATCGCCGTTCTTCAGTACATTTGCCAACCAGGCTCCATCGTGTCGATTGACAGATTTTTGCCAAACACGAACCGCAGCTTCGGGATTAATGGAAAGCAAATGACGACGCCATGCCTCTGTTTTGGGCATACCCACGGCATCTCGACTGAAGGGGAGACGGTTCAAATTGGTGTCTTCTACCACATCTCCGTCAATCAGGCAGAAATCCGTAAAGCCGGCGCGAACAAGAAGATCTATCACCGAACCGTTGCCACCACAGCCCACGGCCAGCACTCGGGTGTTGCGAACCTTTTCCAAAATTTCCGGAGAGAAAAGGCGAAAGCCGGTCTCTCGTTCAACAAGGGCATCCCACATTACAAGATCCCTCCTTCAAAGGAGCACAAATAAGTTGCACATCTTCCCTGGCTCTCACAGTACCACATCCAGTGCTGAAAATACTGCCTGGTATCTGTTGCCCTCCTCCACATACAAGACTACCGGTGAGCAGCAGAAAGCATCCTTCATTTATCCCCGCCGGGGCGAGGATATCGCCACGGCGGAGAGTCAAAAGAGAACCTCTGCGCAAAGCATGAACAAGGGACGGTGTCAGCTTGTTTTCCAAAACGGGACATAAGGATTGAATTTTTTCGGCCAATGCTTTTTCAGAGAGCATACAGAGAGGAGAGATTGTCAATTCTGGGCAGATAGCAAAAGCTTTTTCAATCCAGCCGCGATTTTCCTCGAAGTCACGCTGCAGCGTTCGAAAAGGAGAACGAAGCCGTCGCATATAGTCCGTATCATCTGCCACAAGAAACATGGGGATACGGTACACGCCAGATTGCAAGTTTCTGCCACGTCCATACTGGCGGTAACCCAGCCTCTCGTACATGGATACCATGCCCGGCGCACAGTAATGCAGCGCATAGTGATACCCTTCTTCGAGAAAAAGCGAAGCTAGGCGCAGGCACATTTTTCCAAAGATGGCAGAACTGCGCGCCTGTTCCGCCACAATCGCCCTGGAAATAACGGTTATCTTGGAAACGAGTTCCCACAGCCTTGGCAAATCAAAAATCTCCTGCCATTCCGGAAATAACCCGGGATCCCCGGCAGGGGTAGCCGTCGCCACGGCAACGACATCGCCATCGTCTGTACGGGCCAGAAAATGCCGGGAACTGTCATCATGTGGCAACCACACACGCTGCCTTTCATGATCGATACCTGGCAAATATTCGCGGGAAGAAAAATACTGTACATACCGAAAATGATACACTTCTTCCCGACTATGACTATCCCTGGCCTCTTCCCATACGGGAGCAGAGACTCTCTGCATGACGGTTTCCATGTCTTCCCTTACTTGGCATACGGTTCTAAAGCTTTTTGCAGCTCGGGGAAGCGGCGTAGAAAGAAGGGACAAATACCAACCAGGGCTGCAAGGGCGTCTTGTTCGCTGTCAGGCACATTGCCAACGTCATCAACGAGAGGAGATGCCGTTCTGGCATCCCTTGGAAGCGTCGGTTCTGAAGTCAGTGCCGTTAGCCCCAGTGGCTCCAGCCCAAAGCGTTCAGCAAGAAGAAACAGTTCCGCCGCACGTGTGATTGAAGCTCCCTTTTCGAGGAACAATGCCAGAGCCTCCGGTGAAGTACAGGCTGCAAATTTTTGTGAAGCAGGGAGCCAGCACTGACAGGGAGCGGGGCAGGCAAAACAGGCGATGGAACGGACTTGGGGAAGGTTGTTGGGAATGCTGATGTCCGTCACACATGCCTTTCGCAAAACGCTGCCGAGTCCTGTTGGAGTCAAGAGTGCTGGAGATACAGAGGCACGCAGGGGATTGTCCAATGGCAGAGGAGAGGAGAAAGACAGAGTCCCGTTCAGGGCAATACCTGTTACGTTGTGAGCAGCCATCCACAGAGCCGCACTGCTGCTGCGTGGAGCAATCCCCTCATCAAGAATCAGTGCAGGAGCAACACAACCGGCAAAGGCCGCAGGTCCTGTCGTTATGGTCACGGGATCGCTGTCGCCTTTGCCGAATTTCTTGGCGGCAGCACGCATGGCATGTCGTTGCACAGGGCCTTCAGATTCGGCGTCCATTTCCAGTATCTGCAATCCGTGCTCGTCAAGAATACAGCATGAAGGAGTGGCAGCCGCACCATGAAGGACAAGAGCGTCCAAACCGCATTGACGAAGTGCCACGCCACAATGAGCTTTAAGGAAACAGCTTTTGCCCCCACACTGCACATTCACCACGCAGGCAGCAGGAGCGTAACTGCCGGTAAGCCTGCCTGCAGAAAGAATCATGGCATCATCAAGGTTCTTTGCCAGAAGAGAGGGATCATCAAGCTTTTTTTCCGCAGAGGGCAGGGAATGGTATGCTACCGTGCTGCTGGCAAGGTCGATGATGGCAATCCTGTCGAGAAAAAAGTCTGTCATACCTTTTCCTCCTTTTGGGCGTGACCACAAGTGCAGGGCAAAAGGCCTTGCCTCGTGCGGGGCTTTTGCCAGACGAAACGGATAGAGGCCGCGCCGTGCGGGCACGCGCCAACACAGCGCAGACAGGTGATGCATTCCCCCATAGGGATCTTGGGGCTGATCCCCTGCACCAACATTTCCTTGGGAATGATGCCCATGGGGCAGGCGTCGGCACAACGTTGGCACGAGAATTTCTTGCAGCGGACAGCGCCAATCTCTATGCGTACCATGCCAAATTTTGCGGCCAACCCAAGGGTGGCACCTACGGGACAAAAGTAACGGCACCAGCTGCGTCGTTCACCA
>JAGAEE010000021.1 GCA_017613295.1 Desulfovibrio sp.
AAATGGCACATTAAAATTACTTATAAGCAACATGGGGAGAAGACAAACAATGGAAATATATGTGGCACCGGAAAGGGTCAATCTTGAAAGGACAGTATCCACATACTCCTGAGTTTTTTCTCCAGGACGTATGCCTGGTATAAAACCGCCATTCTTTTTTAAATTTTCCGCCATGTCTTTTGGATCGAATATAATGGCTGTATAAAAGTAGCAGAAAAAGAACATCAAAGCGACGTACAAAACATTGTAGGCTATACCATGCGGCGAAAAGAAATCAGCTGCCTGCTTCAAATAAATATTGTTTGAAAACTGCCCGATCGTAGCGGGAAACAAAAGCAGGGATGACGCAAAGATCGGTGGAATGACCCCTGCCGTATTTAACCTCAGTGGCAGGTGGGAATTTTGTCCGCCAAACATCTTACGACCAATCTGTCGCTTGGCATAACTGATAGGTATGCGTCGTTGCGCACGTTCAACAAAAACTATGGCAACAAGCACGGCTGCCATGAATGCCAAAATAACCACGGCCATAAAAATACTCATGTCACCGGCCTGTATAAGTGCCAGGGATTGTATGATACCTCGTGGAATTCCTACGACAATCCCGCAAAAAATGATCAATGATATGCCGTTGCCTATGCCACGTTCGGTAATTTGCTCGCCCAGCCACATAACAAGGACAGAACCCGTGGTAAACGTCACCATAGTTACAAGACGAAACTGCCAGCCTGGCGCCAGTACCACTGGTGTTCCCCCCGGGCTCGTCATATTCTCGAGCCCCACAGCGATACCAAGCCCCTGTACAAGGGTAATCGCTACCGTCATGTAACGCGTATACTGTGTTATTTTGCGGCGACCTGCCTGCCCCTCCTCCCGTGCCATGCGCTTGATGTCAGGGCTAACAACCTGCAACAGCTGCATGATGATGCTTGCCGATATGTAAGGCATAACGCCAAGAGCAAACACAGAAACATTGGATAGGCCACCGCCTGAAAACATATCAAAAAGATTAAAAAGCGTGCCTGCCATACTCTCAAAGAAAGAAGCGAGCGCTGAGGCATCAACCCCTGGAATAGGTACGTGCACCCCGATGCGATAGCAGCACAAAATAAATAAAGTCCACGCGAGTCTTTTGCCCAAAGAAGCCTGCCCCGCCATAGTGTTTGCCGAACCTAGTGCCATGGAAAACTCGCTGTGTTTGCGCGCCAGGTGTCCTCACACAATTTGCTCGACACCGTGTGGATTTTCCTGACGTGTATGTATATGACGTCATTGTCCACAAAAAGCAGACAATGACGTCGAGACGTATTGCATACAGGCACAAATAACAGTCTATAAAAAATTATTCTGCCGAAGTATGGCTTTCCAGCTCATTGACTGTACCACCAGCCTGACGAATTTTTTCTGCAGCTGGGCTGCTGAATTTGTGAGCCTCAATTTTCAACGCGGTTTTAACCTCACCGCGAGAAAGTATTTTTACGGGACTTCCAAGATCAGCAAGACCACGAGTGTAGATGTCATCCAGAGTGATATCCGTTTTCCCTTCAAAAGCGTCCTGCAATGTATCAAGATTTATCACTGCATACGATACCTTGAAGGGATAGTTTTTAAACCCATGCTTTGGCAAACGACGCTGCAGCGGCATTTGACCACCTTCAAAACCTGGACGCACTCCGCCCCCGGCACGAGCGTTCTGCCCCTTGTGCCCCTTGCCCGACGTGCCCCCCAGACCGGAACCGGCCCCTCTTCCCACGCGACGACGGGTTTTACGTTCTTCAGGAAAAGGAAACAGATTATGCAGTTGCATAGTAGAATATCCTTCTTCGCTATTCGACGATAGCGACCATATGTGGAACTTTGGCAATGATTCCCCTAATGGCAGGGGTGTCCTTTAAAATCTTGACCATCTCACGCCGTTTCAGGCCAAGAGAGTCTAGAAGTCTGCGTTGCGTCGGTGTGGTACCGATTCGTGAACGCAGAAGTTTGATTTTGATCTCAGCCATATCTACTTCCTTGGAGCTTCAAGCTTCTTGCCACGCAAGGAAGATACATCCTCAGCGCTTCGCAGGGAGACAAGGCCCTGCATCGTGGCACGAAGCACATTATGCGGATTGTTGGTTCCAATGGCCTTTGCCAGGACGTCACGAACGCCTACGGCTTCCATGACCGCACGCACGGCACCGCCGGCAATAATGCCAGTACCTTCGGAAGCAGGTTTGAGCATCACACGCCCAGCTCCGTAACGCCCGAGCACTTCATAGGGAAGAGTTCCGTCAACAAGAGGTATCTGAACCCTATTTTTTCTCGCACGATCACTGGCCTTGCGCAAAGCTTCGGGTACTTCCTGGGCTTTTCCCAATCCAAATCCAACACCGCCCTTGCCGTCACCGACCACCACAAGAGCACTGAAACTGAAACGGCGACCGCCCTTGACGACTTTGGCGACACGGTTGAGAGAAACAACCTTTTCGATTTCGTCCAATTCGTTCTGTTGCGTTTCTGTATTTTCTTGACGCATATTAAAACTCCAGACCGCCTTCGCGGGCGCCATCAGCTACGGCCTTGATTCGGCCATGATAAAGATACCCGTTGCGATCGAACACCACTCTTGTGATGTTCTTCTCTTTTGCCATGCGGGCAATTTCCTTACCCACAAGCTCGGCACCGTTTTTGTTGCCGTGCAGTCCGGGTTCATTCTTAGCTAGCGATAAAGTTGACGTGGCCGCCATGGTGATACCATCAAGGTCATCAATCACTTGGGCGTAAATATGCGCGTTGGATCTGAAAACAACGAGACGCGGACGTTCAGCCGATCCATTGACTTTTTTGCGTATACGAATCTTGCGTCGTTGGCGACTTTCGTTCTTGCTGTATTTCATCACGCGCCCCCTACTTCTTACCGCCAGACTTGCCAACCTTGCGGCGAATCGTCTCATTGACGTACTTGATGCCTTTACCCTTGTAAGGTTCTGGCAAACGAATACGTCGGATTCTGGCAGCCATTTCGCCGACAAGTTCCTTTTCTATACCCGTGAGCGTCAGGACCTGACCTTCCACGGAAGCCTTAATGCCATCGGGCAACTCCACAAGAACTGGATGCGAAAAACCGACATTCAGCTCAACGATGTTACCCTTCACGGCCACACGGTACCCCACACCGATGACTTCAAGGCCTTTGGAGAACCCCTTTGTCACGCCCTCTATACAATTGGCAAGAAGCGTGCGGCGAAGGCCATGCTGCGATCGGCTCTGTCGGCTTTCCTCAAGACGCGTAAGAGTGACGTGCCCATCCGCCAATTCATATTTTAGCAACGAACATACCGGAGTATGCAACGTTCCTTTTGGTCCTTTGACTTCCACTACGTCCGTCCCTATCTTGACATCAACGCCGTTGGGAACGGGTATGGGCAATCTACCTATTCTCGACATGGTGCACCGCCTACCATATTTCACACAAGAGTTCTCCGCCCACCTTTTTCTCATGAGCGGTCATTCCGTCCAGTACACCGCTGGACGTGGACAAAATGCAAATACCAAGGCCGTTTTGCACCCGAGGGATATCACTTGCCCCAACATAGACACGTCGACCAGGAGTACTTACCCGTTTAAGGCCAGAGATAACCGGCCTTCCTTCTAGATATTTCAACGTGATGGTAATCATGCCTTCATTGACGACAACATCTTCGACGTAACCTTCCTGCTTGAGGATGGTTGCCAATGAAACCTTCATCTTCGAGCTCGGCACATTCACTTCCTTATGAAGGGCCAAATGTGCGTTGCGGATGCGTGTAAGCATATCCGCAATGGGATCTGTCAACATCGAAAGCTCCTAAAGATTAAGCGGATTTACAGCACTATGCTGTTATTACCGCAATAATGTACTGCGACTCTGCTAACAAATTACCAGCTTGATTTACGCACTCCAGGCAATTCACCTCGCAAAGCCATGTTTCTAAAACATATGCGGCATATGCCAAACTGCCGCATAAAAGCTCTCGGCCGACCACAGAGTGGACAGCGATTATAGGAACGGGAACTGAACTTGGCTTTGCGCTTAGCCTTGACTTCCAAAGATGTGCGAGACATGTGAACTCCTACTTGCGGAAAGGCATGCCCAACTGGTCGAGAAGAAATTTGCCTTCTTTGTCCGTTGTTGCCGAGGTGACAATGGTGATATTCATTCCCTTGGGATTTTCTACACGATCAATTTCCAGCTCCGGGAAAATCGTATGCTCTTTGATACCCAGCGTAAAATTGCCCCGACCATCAAAACCTCGGTCGGAAATGCCACGAAAATCACGCACACGTGGAAGAGCAAAATTCATTAGCTTGTCGAGGAAATCCCACATACGATCCTTACGCAAAGTCACGCGGACACCAATGGGCATACCCTCACGCACCTTGAACGCCGCTATGGATTTTTTTGCTCTCGTTACCACAGCCTTCTGACCGGCAATAGAGGTTAGTTCCGCAACGGCCTCTTCCATCAATTTGTTGTTTTGGCTTGCAGCTCCAAGGCCGATGTTCAGAGAGATCTTTTCAATTCCGGGCAGTTGCATAACAGAAGAGTAGTTGAACTCTTTTTGCAATACCGGAATAACCTTCTCTCTATATATTTTTTCAAGGCGTGTCATCGTTTCACCTTATTCCATAACTTCATTGCACTTCTTGCAAAAGCGAACTTTCTTTTGCTTACCCTCTGACTCTATGGTTCTGTATCCGACACGAGTAGCTTTGCCGCATGCAGAACATACTACCATCAGATTGGAAACATGAATGGGCATTTCCTTATCCACAATGCCGCCTGGTTGCTGCGCGTACGGATTGGGGCGAACATGACGCTTTACCATGTTTGCCTTTTCCACCACAACACGGTCCTTTTTTCTCAGGATCTTCAAGACCTTCCCAATCTTGCCAGCATCCTTTCCGGTGATCACCATCACCTTGTCGTCCTTGCGGATACGTAAGTTTTTCATGACGATCTCCTAAAGAACTTCTGGAGCCAGCGAAATAATCTTCATAAAATTCTGTGCGCGCAGCTCGCGGGCTACCGGGCCAAAAATACGCGTTCCCACTGGCTCACCTTGGCCTGAAAGCAGTACTGCGGCATTACCATCAAATTTGATATAGCTGCCGTCCATGCGACGCACTTCTTTTGCCGTGCGTACAATGACGGCCTTCATTACATCACCCTTTTTGACCTTACTATGAGGAATGGCCTCCTTGACGGAAACCATGATGATGTCACCCACTGATGCGTAGCGACGATGTGAACCGCCAAGCACCTTGATGCAGGTAACTTTTTTGGCGCCGGAATTATCGGCTACCTGAAGTGTGGTTTCAACCTGTATCATGGCACTACCCTACACGGCTTTTTCAATAATGGAGACCAAATGCCAACGCTTGTTACGCGACAGAGGACGGAACTCCACAATCTTGACCTTGTCGCCTTTGCCACATTCATTCATGGGATCATGAGCCGTAAACTTTTTGCGACGTTTTACATACTTTTTGAGCAAAGGATGCTTGACCAGGGTTTCAACACGTACAACAATGGTTTTGTCATTCTTGTCGCTCACTACGATCCCAGTCAGCATTCTGCCCTTACGATCTTCCAGAGTTAGCATGTTCAGGCCCTCTGTTCCTTTTCAGTCAAAATAGTCGAAATACGTGCAACCTGTCTCCGCATGGCTTTCAACTCAGACGTTTTTTCGAGTTGAGCGGTCGCGTGCTTAAAACGGGACTGCATCAATTCCTCACGCTGATCTCGTAGGAGTTTCTGCAAATCCTCCGAGGTCATGCTGCGAAGATCACTAACAGATGGGCGAGCGGCACTTTCAGTTTTACTTTTCGCAGGCATTTAAAAGCCCTCCCTCACCACAATTATCGTCTTTACTGGAAGTTTGTGGGCAGCACGTGTGAGTGCTTCTCGCGCAAGCTCCATACTCACGCCCTTGATTTCATAGAGGATACGGCCAGGTTTTACTGGTGCGCACCACCCCACTGGAGCACCTTTACCGGAACCCTGTCGCGTTTCAAGGGGTTTTGCTGTTACAGGTCGATCAGGAAAGACACGAATCCACACTTTCCCCCCACGCTTGATATGTCGCATCATGGCAATACGAGCTGCTTCTATCTGCTGACTCGAGAGATGTCCATGTTGCACGGCCTTGAGACCGATATCACCGAACGCTATGGAGGCCCCGCGTGTCGCCATACCGCGCAAACGGCCTTTCTGCCATTTGCGGAATTTAACCTTCTTTGGCGCAAGCATTATTGTTCAACCTCTTTATCAAGGATTTCACCTTTATATATCCACACTTTAACGCCAATAATCCCGTATGTTGTTCGAGCCTCGGCGAAACCATAATCAATGTCGGCACGCAGGGTCTGCAAGGGCACACGACCATCACGATACCATTCGGTACGTGCGATTTCCGCACCTGCCAACCGACCAGCACACGTCACCTTTATACCTTCGCCGCCAAACTTACGAGCAAGCGAGACCGTGCGTTTCATGGCACGTCTGAATGCGACGCGTCGCTCCAATTGCTGAGAGATGTTTTCGGCAACAAGCTGTGCGTCAACTTCAGGACGACGAATTTCATTCACTTCAAGCGAAAACTCGCGTCCGAATTTCTGACGAAGGTCGTTGCGAAGTTTTTCAATTTCTATCCCCTTGCGACCAATAACAATGCCGGGACGCGCTGTGGAAATTACAAGACGCACTTTGCCTCCGGCACGTTCGATTTCCAAATGGGAAACCCCGGCGTTGTAAAGGAGCTTTTTCACGAAGGTACGAATTTTTCTGTCTTCGTAGACAAAGGCAGGGTATTCCTTCTTGCTGAACCAGCGGGATTGCCAATTCTTGTTGTACCCAAGCCGGAACCCGAACGGATGTACTTTCTGACCCATAGTCTATTCCTGCCCTTCTGCGAGTATGACGGTAATATGGCTCGTACGTTTGTGAATCTTTGTGGCCCTACCCTGGGCGCGGGGCATGAAACGTTTCCAGGATGGCCCCTCATTGACCACGATTTCCTTCACCACCATGGCATCCACGTCAATGCTGCCCAATTGAGAGGCATTGGCCAACGCGCTTTTCACCACGGAAAACAAGACTCCAGCGGGTTTGTTGGGTGTAAATCGCAGAAGGTTCATGGCCTCTTCCACTCCCAGACCCAGCACATTTTTTGCCACCAGTCGAGTCTTGCGTGGCGAAACGCGCTGAAATTTGGCGATCGCTTTAGATTCCATATTCCTACCCTACTTCTTGCCGGCAGCTTTGGCTTTCTTATCGGCGGCATGCCCATGGAAGGTACGCGTTGGCGAAAATTCCCCCAACTTGTGACCGACCATGTTCTCAGTGACAAACACTGGAACAAATTTCTTACCATTGTGCACCGCGAACGTCAGTCCCACCATTTCTGGGAGAATGGTCGACCGACGTGACCACGTTTTTAGCACACGGTGGTCGTTGCTAGCCACAGCGGCTTCGACTTTTTTCATCAAATGACCGTCAATAAACGGTCCTTTTTTCAAAGATCTCGGCATGAGCTACTCCTACTTCTGGCCACGACGTTTGACAATCAGCCGGCTAGAAGGTTTCTTACCGTCACGGGTTTTGAAGCCCTTGGCAGGCATGCCCCAAGGCGATACAGGATGACGGCCACCGGAGCTTCTGCCTTCACCACCACCCAAGGGATGATCGATGGGATTCATGGCAACACCGCGTACCTGAGGACGACGACCAAGCCAACGATTCCGACCTGCTTTGCCCAACGAGATTGTTTCATGCTGCACGTTGCCAACCTGTCCAACCGTAGCCATGCACGCAGACAAAACCTTACGAACCTCGCCCGAAGGCAACCGCAGAAGCGCATATTTCCCTTCTTTGGCCACCAATTGGGCATAGGCACCGGCGGCACGACACATCTGACCGCCTTTCCCCGGGTAAAGCTCGACATTATGAATATTTGTACCAACAGGAATACGAGCCATGCGAAGAGCGTTGCCGGGTTTAATGTCAGCGACTTCTCCATTGCGTTCGTTGACACCCGACATGACCTTGTCGCCCTGCTTGAGGCCTACTGGAGCAAGAATATACCTCTTTTCTCCGTCAGTGTAGTGCAGAAGAGCAATGCGTGCTGTACGGTTAGGGTCATATTCAATGTGGGCAACAGTGGCTTCTATTCCCATTTTATCACGTTTGAAATCAATAATGCGGTACAGACGCTTCACCCCGCCCCCACGACGCCGACTGGTGACCCGGCCAAGATTATTGCGGCCGGCCTTTTTGGTAAGGCCTTGGGTCAGCGACTTTTCAGGACGGGTCCGAGTTATTTCCTCAAAGTCGGAAACCGTCTGGAAACGACGTCCCGCAGAGGTCGGTTTCAGCTTGCGGACAGCCATGACTATACTCCCTCGAAAAACTCAATTTTATCGCCCTGGCGCAGCGTGATATACGCCTTCTTCCAGCCGGGCTTACGGCCCACAACACGTCCCTGACGCTCCCTGTTTCTGGGCGCACGACGCACAACGTTGACCGCCTCCACCTTGACATCAAAGGCTTTTTCGACGGCCTGCTTGATTTCCAGCTTGTTGGCCCCGGTATGCACCAAAAAGACCACCTGCCGGGAGCTGTCCCTGACATAGGTGACCTTTTCTGTCATCAGAGGCTTAAGCAGCACAGCTGTGATTTCCATCTCAAGCCCCCTTCTTTGCAAATCGCGCATGCACTGGGGCAACAGCACCCTCCAGCAGCACAAGCTGTTTGTGTTTGAGAATTTCGAGCACGCTCAAACGTTCAGGTGTCGTCATGGTCAGACCAGGCAGATTACGCGAGGAACGCGTCAGTGAGACCTCTTCGACGGGGGACACAATCAGCGCCTCATTCAGTTCCAGCGCTTTAGCCACCTTGGCAAAATGCTTTGTCTTCGCTTCAGGCAATTCGATGGTATTCACAACCATCAGACTATCATTGGCCAAACGGCTGCTAAGCGCCATTTTCATAGCCAGCGCTCGAACCTTGCTGTTGACTTTGAAGCTGTAATCACGTGGGGCAGGTCCAAAAAGGATCGCGCCTCCACGCCAAACAGGAGAACGGTTTGACCCTGCGCGTGCACGACCGGTCCCCTTTTGTTTCCAGGGTTTCACACCACCACCAGAAACAAGTCCTCGGGTTTTTGTCATGTGGGTGCCGGCGCGTTTTGCTGCCATCTGAGCACGCACAACGAGGTTGAGGATTTCCGGCCTCACCTCTACTTCGAACACTTCGGAAGCCAGCGCTATCTCACCGCATTCCTGCTTGTTCTGATCATATACTTTCACGGTAGCCATTGCTGCTTCCCCTACTGCTTGCGAATCAACACCAGACCATTTCTGGGACCGGGCACCGAACCCCTGATCAAGATGACGTTGTCTTCAGGTCGTACGTCAACTATAGACAACCCCAACTCTGTTACAGTTTCGTTGCCCCAGTGGCCTGCCATTTTACGCCCCTTGAAGACATGCCCTGGAAATGTGTTGTTTCCCACGGAACCATTGTTGCGATGGACCTTCTCACAACCGTGGGAATCCTTGGAACCGGCAAAATTCCAACGGCGCATGCGACCCTGATAGCCCTTGCCCACACTTTTGCCGGTCACCTTGACAATATCCCCTGCGGAGAACATTTGTACAGTCAGTTCTTCCCCCAGCTTTTGCTCAGGAACGTTTACAAGACGTATCTCCCGAACATGACGGAAAAGCCCTGTGCCGGCCTTGGAAAAATGGCCACGCATGGCTTTGGTAACGTGCTTTTCCTTGGTAGCCGTCAAGGCAATCTGCAGAGCATTGTATCCGTCTTTTTCTTGAGTTTTGACCTGGGTTACAGGGCATGGACCGGCTTCGATCACCGTGACGGGCACGGCAGCGCCATTACCGTCAAATATGCGGGTCATACCGAGTTTTCGACCCAAAATTCCCATTTTCTCAGCCATGACTGCCTCTCGCTAAAGCTTGATTTCCACGTCCACACCAGCGGGCAGGGATAGTTTGCCCAAGGCATCGACGGTCTGCTGCGTTGGTTCCAATATGTCCATCAGCCGTTTATGAATACGCATTTCAAATTGCTCACGAGATTTTTTATCCACATGCACAGAACGCTGGATGGTGTACTTATGAATATTCGTGGGCAGGGGAATGGGGCCTGCCACGCCGGCACCCGTGTTCCTAGCCGTATCCACGATTTCCGCAACGGCCTTGTCCAGTATGCGGTAATCGTAGGCTTTGAGCTTGATTCGAATGCGATCGCTGCTAACTGTTGTCATTGTGCCTACTCCGTTTGCAAAATCATCCCGCACGGTAATCCCGCTGCGGTCCACAGCTTGTGGTCATGAGGCGACGCTGAAGATCCGCCTCTTCCCGGCAATGCCTGCTACGGAGCAACTAGGGGCTGCGCTTTTGCGCGCATCACGTCTGATGAATAATCAGTAAATTCGGAAGGTATGGACGCCTGAACACGCCACATCAACCGCGTGATGCTCCCCGGCGTTGCCCAGGCCAAGCCATTATAATGAATGGCGAGGTGGTCCCGCAGGGTCACCAAACAGGGGATATTCCCCAACCTTGCAGCCCCGGGTCACTCGCCGCCTCCGGGGCTGCGGTGGGGTCCGTTCATGGGCTGGAACGGCTCGACAATGTTCGGCATTTGGTAACGCCTGCACATGTCAAAGCCTTCGTCATCGATACTCTCGATTGACTCAGGCGCAACAGGACAGGCTCAACCTGTCCTTCCCTGCCGTTCAGGGATCGCTATAGATTTAATTAACTATAGCCGAAATTTCATATACTCTTTGCCAGAACCAGTCAAGACATTTTTACAGATTGCTCCATTTACCCTCATTGAGCTTTTGCGATGGCTAACGAACGAGGGACCTTCCCCTTATTGCTCCCCGTGTGCCTTCTCCATATTGTGTCTCATCTTCTCGCTGCTCATGGAGCAGATAACGGAGTGTCTGCTTCAAAATATGCTGCAAAAACCTGGGAACGGCTCGACGTCAGCTATTTGATGAAGAATCGGGGCTTGATCATATTCTTGACAGCAGCAATTATGATGTCAGGAACGGTGCGTCCATTGACATCAAGATACCTGCCAAACCTCACATGAGCAAGACGTCCCGTGATTGTCAATTTTTTAAAAATGCGTTTCCCTCGACTTTCTGACTTACCTGGCAATGTATTAAGACAGGCATTGACTAAAGACGGCAGATAAGGTATAGAATTATAAGCTATGCCTATACAGCTGACTGTGTGAGAAGGAATACCATGCCACGCCGCAAGATTCCACTGATATCCGTCATTATTCCTTGCTACAATTACGCCCGCTATCTGCCCATCGCCGTTGAGAGCGCGCTTTCACAGCAAAGCAGCGCCCTCAACGTGGAAGTCATTGTTGTGGATGATGGTTCCACAGACGATACTCCCCGTGTAGCGCAGCAGTATGGCCACCGCATACGCTATATGTTTCAGGAAAATCAGGGTCTGTCCTCTGCGAGGAACACGGGCATGCGCGCTGCTCATGGCGATTTTCTGCTCTTTCTGGACGCGGACGATCTGCTCTCACCAGGGAAATCTGGAAAAACATTTGCAGCATTTTGCCCGCCGCCCGGAAGTGGACATCAGTATATGTCTGTGCTTGTGTACTGCCGACCCCTTTGCACTGCCTGTCAAAGGTTATCCGTGGCCGCTCATGGCGCACCATCTCGACCTGCACCTCTGCCATGGCAATATTTCACCGGTGCATACCTTTCTTTTGCGCAAAACTGTTGTGGAAACCTGTGGAGTTTTTAATGAATCTCTGAATGCCTGTGAGGACGAGGAGTATTGGCTGCGCTGTGCCGCCATGGGGCAACGTTTTGGCAGCATAAGCACAACATATGTATGGTACGTGCAGCACGACGACAGCCTGAGTGGCAAACGTGCCCACCAACATGAGCACGACATACAGATGCGGTTTGCCGTTTCTCACCTCCTAGAAAACAGGCCCGCCTTTCCTCGAGCCGGAAAATATCTTGGCAGGCTGGCACACGCCGCTGGTACGCTGGGTTCTGCCAGAGGGGCCTTCGCCCTGCTCCCCGACCGGGCAGCTCAATTGCTTGAGGAATGCGGTCTCTCCCTGCTCAGGGCCATGGCGGAACCCGAAACACACGGAGAAGAAACGTATCTGGCCCTCACCGAAGAATACTATGTCACCCAATTTTTTTCGCTGGACAGCGAGGAAATTTCCCTTCTTCCCACCACTCTGCAAAAGGCCCTGAACATTTGCAAGCGCAGGTTTCCCTCTCTGGCCGCACTGGATGCCGCCGAGCTGTCCAAAAAACGGGAAAGTCTGCTCCAGAGTCTTTGCTGCCCCATTGCCACAGAGTTTCATGTTCCCACGAGGCCGCAGGGTTGGCACGCACAAACTCCCTTCCCATCACAGGCAGCACAAAAGCCTTGAGTCTATTGTGTAGCACTGTCTTATCGCAGCACTTTCACCTGCATCCTTTGACGGTCAGCCTATCGCATTACCGTGTTAAGAATTGCAATGCCGAGAAATATAAAGTATTTTAGCAATTTCTCGTGCGACATGATGGCAAGAAGCCATCAATTTTTCAATCCATGTCATCAAGCAGGTCATCCCCACCTGCAAGGAGCATACATGTTTGGTTTTATCTTTAAAAAAATTTTCGGCAGCAAGAATGAACGCTATTTGCGACGTCTTCGTCCCCAGATAGAACGTATCAACGCGCTTGAAGAAGAATGCCGCCAGATGTCGGACGATCAATTTTCAGTGCGCCTTGCAGGATACAAACATGACGTTCAGGAGGCCAATCGGGACCTGGACGATCTATTGCCCGAAGTGTTTGCTCTGGTACGTGAGGCCTCACAACGTGTGCTTGGTATGCGTCACTACGACGTTCAGCTCATTGGTGGCATGGTTTTGCACAAAGGTCGCATCGCCGAGATGAAGACAGGCGAGGGGAAAACTCTGGTAGCTACATTGCCTGTGGTTCTCAATGCGCTGTCGGGGAAAGGCGTGCATGTTGTCACGGTCAACGACTATCTGGCGAAACGAGACGCAGAGTGGATGGGACGACTGTACAGATTTCTCGGACTTTCCACAGGAGTCATCGTCCACGGCTTGGACGACGATGAGCGTCAAACCGCCTATAATGCCGACATCACTTATGGCACAAACAACGAATTCGGCTTTGACTATCTGCGTGACAACATGAAATTCTATGCTCAACAGCTTGTCCAACGCGGCCATCACTATGCCATTGTGGATGAGGTGGATTCCATTCTCATAGACGAGGCGCGCACTCCGCTGATCATTTCTGGCGCTTCTGACGAATCCGTGGGGCTATACCGCAGTGTTGACGCCATTGTAAGCCAGCTTTCGCCAGAACACTACACTATTGACGAGAAGGCCCGTACGGCCATGCTCACTGATGAAGGAGTGGCACGTTGCGAGGAATTACTGCACATTGACAACCTCTTTGATCCGGCCAACATCACGGCGCAACACCACGTCATGCAATCACTCAAGGCGCATCTCGTATTCAAGCGAGACGTGGACTACATAGTGCAAAACGACCAAGTGGTTATTGTTGACGAATTTACTGGGCGCATCATGGAGGGCCGGCGTTACTCTGACGGACTGCACCAGGCCCTTGAAGCCAAGGAACATGTTACAATTGCGGCAGAAAACCAAACACTGGCCGCCATTACTTTCCAAAATTATTTCAGACTGTATGACAAGCTGGCAGGCATGACTGGTACGGCTGACACAGAAGCCGTGGAATTTCATCAAATATACAATCTTGATGTTATTTCCATACCCCCAAACAAGCCAATGATCCGCAAGGATTACCCCGACCTCATTTACCGCAGCAAACAGGAAAAATTTGACGCCATTATCTCTGCCATTGCCGAGCTCTACAAAAAACAGCAACCTGTTCTGGTTGGCACCATCGCCATCGAGACGTCGGAAATGCTCTCGCACCGTTTGACCAAATTGGGTATTCCCCACAACGTGCTCAATGCAAAACAGCATGAGAAGGAAGCCGAGATCGTAGCTCAGGCAGGACAAAAAGGCCGGGTGACCATTGCCACTAACATGGCCGGACGCGGTACGGATATCGTGCTGGGTGATGGTGTGGTGGAACTGGGGGGGCTGCACATCCTCGGCACAGAACGCCATGAAAGCCGCCGCATTGACAACCAGCTGCGTGGTCGCTCCGGCAGGCAGGGAGATCCAGGTTCCTCACGCTTCTATCTTTCTCTGGAAGACGACCTCATGAGACTTTTCGGTTCGGACCGCATCAAGGGTCTTATGGAGAGACTTGGTCTCCGAGACGGGGAGGCCATCGAAAATTCCATGGTTACACGCGCCGTTGAAGGCGCACAGAAACGTGTGGAAGCGCATCATTTCGAAATTCGAAAAACACTGCTGGACTACGATAATGTCATGAACCAGCAGCGTGAAGTCATCTACACACTGCGTCGGGAACTTATGATTGAAGAGGACTTGACGCCTGTTGTGCAGGAATTTCTTGGCGATGTGCTGGACGATGTCTATGGGCCACTGGCTGACGTCCGACCAGATGGCATGGCTGACGCCCAAAACTCCGCCATGTCTCGCCTGCGAGACGTCTTCAACCTCGATCGGACGCTGCCAGCAAACGCGCCCCTGCCCACGCGCGATGTCACGGAGAATCTTGTACACAACATGCTGGAGGAACTTAAGGCCGATGCCGGTCCCTCGTATCGTGACATTCTGCGTTACTTCCTGCTGGAAGAACTTGACAGATGCTGGAAAGAACATTTGCGTAACATGGATGCCCTGCGTGACGGAATCGGCCTTCGGGGATACGGGCAACGCGATCCAAAACTGGAATACAAACGCGAAGGCTTTGAAATGTTTCAGGCCATGCTCTTTCAGATTCGCGAAAGCGCCTTCCGTGTTCTCACCCGTGTCCGCGTGCACATAGAGGATATGCCACCAAGCCAAAACGAAGGCAGCAATGTGGAAGCGTCTGACGAGAAGGCTCAAAACCGCCCATTATCTCAGGAATACCGACATAAAGAACAGACAGGACAACTCTCCTATTCCGGCGGTGATGACAAGGTGGATGCCACTCCTAAACCGGTCAGGGCTGCCCCGCACGTCGGCCGCAATGATCCCTGTCCGTGCGGCAGCGGCAAAAAGTATAAAAAATGCTGCGGTCGCAACCAATAAGCCGCATTCCAATTTTCGTCCGGGGGTCAGCCCCCGGACGTTTTATTCCGCTATCCCTCGATCACCATAATTGAGAGTCAACCATTGCCGGTAGGCGCCGCTCCGTACATTTTCCACCCAGGAAGAGTTATCCAGATACCAACGCACTGTTTCCCTCAGGCCGGAATCAAAATCGTATTCAGGCTTCCACCCCAACTCTTCCTCAATACGAGTGCTGTCAATGGCATAACGAAAATCATGTCCCGGTCTGTCAGTAACAAAGGTAATGAGACGGGCGTGAGGTCCACTGACCGAAGGGGACATATCATCCAGTATCTCACAAACGGCACGAACAACTTCCAGGTTGGCTCGCTCCGAATGACCGCCGATATTGTACTTTCGACCTGGCTGTCCAGCCTCCAGCACGCGGGCAATGGCTGCACAGTGATCCTCCACATGCAGCCAGTCACGAATGTTGGCCCCCTTTCCATAAACGGGCAGAGGTTTGCTCTCCAGGGCATTGAGAATCATGAGCGGGATAAGTTTTTCAGGGAACTGACGCGGGCCATAATTATTGGAGCAATTGGTCAACAACGTCGGCAGACCATACGTTTCATGAAAGGCGTGCACAAGATGGTCGGCCGCCGCTTTGGAAGCGGAATAAGGACTGTTGGGGCTGTAAGGTGTCGTCTCTGCAAATGGCTTGTCTCCCACCTGCAAGGTTCCATAAACCTCGTCTGTGGAAATATGCAAAAAACGGAAGGATGATGCTTCTTCTCGGGCGAGACCGCTCCACCATTCCCTGACCACGCGCAACAGCGTGGACGTGCCCAGAACGTTTGTGCGTACAAAAGCCTCGGGATCCACAATGGAGCGGTCCACATGACTTTCAGCAGCAAAATTTACCACAGCGTCAGGGTGATACTGCTGAAGCAGATGCCCCACCAGCTCGGCATTGCCTATATCACCTCGCACAAAAATATGCCCCGTATCGTCGCGTAACGCGTCCAGGTTGTCCATATTTCCCGCGTAGGTAAGCTTGTCCAGATTGATCACACGCACGCCGTGCCTGCGGGCATACAATACATAACAGGATCCGATGAATCCCGCTCCACCTGTGACGAGTTGACAAGCCATATATTACCTTCTCCTTTACAGTCGCACGCTGTCAATAAAGCTAGTCTTCGGTTTCTCGCACAACCTCAAAAATGGGTGGCAAAGCGCGAATTGTCTCAATTAGCTGATACAGCTGGGTTGTGTCACGCACTTCAACAGTAAAATGCATGCGAGCCCGACCATCTGCCTGAATCTCCAGTCCCAATCCCGTAATATTGACGTTACTGCGGCCTATGGCATCAGCCACCATGGCCAAAACGCCATGCTCGTTTTTGGCAATAATGAAGATGCCAGCTTCGTAAGGCTTTTCCTCTTGACCATCCCAATGCACTGAAATCAGCCTCTCCGGCTCCATATTGACCACATTGGGACAGTCGGCCAAATGCACGGTAATCCCCTGCCCACGGCTTATGTAGCCTATAATGGGATCTCCGGGAACGGGATTACAGCACTTGGCCATACGCATAAGGACTCCGTCGACTCCGGAAATCCCCACGCCGCCGCTTTTGCGATGGGCGACCTCCTTGCTTTCCTTCACCGTCGGAGCCGGAGGCGCGGTGGTCACCTCATTGGGATGCAGTACGGCATACAGCCGATTAAGGACCTTGCGCGGTGTTGTATGAGCATAGCCAACGGCAGCCATCAGATCATCAACACTTTCAAAATTCATGTCTGCGGCAACGATGGCCAACTGGCCCTCTTTTACGGCACGCGCCACATTCAAATTGACCTTTCGACCTTCCTTTTCCATCAAGTCACGGCCAAGATTGACGGCGTGCAGACGTTCCTCAGTGCGCAGATAATGCTGGATACGGTTTCGCGCCTTGGCCGTTCGAACCAGCTTGAGCCAATCCCGATTCGGTGTACGTGCCGGATCGGTGAGTATTTCCACCACATCGCCATTCTTCAGTTCCGTCCCAAGCGGCATCAGGCGACCATTGATCTTGGCACCCGAGCAATGATGCCCCACCTTGGTATGAATGATAAAGGCAAAATCCAGTGGAGTAGCGCCTTCGGGCAATTCCTTGACATCGCCCTTGGGGGTATAGACGTAAACTTCATCCTTAAACAAGTCCATCTTCAGAGAATGCATGAACTCGCGAGAATCCGCCTCCTCACCCTGGCGATTGAAAATTTCACGCAGCCAAGCAAACTGTTCCAAATCCTTGCTGTTGACCCGTCCCTTTTCCTTGTAGAGCCAGTGGGCGGCAACGCCATGCTCTGCCTGACGATGCATATCTTCGGTGCGAATCTGTATTTCTATACGCTCGCCCTCAGGGCCGATGACCGTCGTGTGCAGACTCTGATAGCCGTTGGCCTTGGGCATGGAAATATAGTCCTTGAAGCGACCGTGCACCGGCCGCCATTGGGAATGCACCAGTCCCAGCACGGCATAGCAATCCTTGATATCCTTGACGAGAACGCGAAAGGCCATGATATCGTGCATTTCGTCCAGCGTCATGGATTGCGCCTGCATTTTCTTGTACACACTGTACTTGTGCTTGATACGCCCATAGACCTGTCCCTCAAGGTCATTGGATACCAAAAGATCGCGTATGAGGGCCACCACCTTTTCAATGATCTGTTTTTCCACCACCTGGTGAGTCTCCAGCCAGTGGTCAATCTGATTGTACACGTCAGGTCGAAGGTATTTGAAACTCAAATCTTCCAAATCACGCTTCATGAGGTAGAGACCCAAGCGGTTGGCCAACGGGGCGTAAATGTCCATGGTTTCCTGGGCAATACGCTTCTGCTTGTACGATTTTTGAAAATCCAGCGTACGCATGTTGTGCAGACGATCCGCCAATTTGACCATAAGAACACGCATATCGTGACTCATGGCCAATATCATCTTGCGAATGTTTTCAGCCTGGGCCTCTTCTTTATTTTCAAAAGTTATCTGGCTGATTTTGGTGACGCCATCCACAATATCAGCCACATCCTCACCGAAATTTTCGTCGATTTCCTCAATGCTGGCCTTGGTATCCTCCACAGTGTCATGCAAAAGACCGGCCGCTACTGTTGGCTCGTCAAACCCCATGGACGCCAAGATGTCTGCCACAGCCAAGGGATGAGAAAGATAAGGCTCGCCCGAGAGACGAGTCTGTCCTGCATGGTGGGTGGCCGCATACACATAGGCCTTCTGGATCAATTCCAGATTGGCTTCGTGGTTGTTGGCTGCTACCTTGTCGAGTATTTCCTGAATACGAATCACGACACACTCTTGCGAAATTGGAGATTTTTTGGGCACGCCTTGGAGAACAAACGTAAGGCGTAGGACATCACGAATCACGGACAGCAATCGACTGCCTTTAATGGTTGCCCTTATTGCCACAGCTGTCAAGGCTGGCGGCGTATTTCACCGCAATCCAGCGGGAATTCCCCGGCAACGTAGACAACCAGAGGCAAAAGGCCCCCAATCCTTGCGAAGGAGTAAGCTACAAGCTATCCTGAAACGTGAAAAGCGTTCGGCAACAAGTACCGTCGGATTTCTTGCGACTCCCGGTACAATCTTGAAAACACCTTAATCTGTCTCAACACCACAAACCCCGGCCGCCCACAAATCGAGCAACCACTTGATATACTGAAAACTTTTGTTCTACAAAGGCACAACACA
>JAGAEE010000177.1 GCA_017613295.1 Desulfovibrio sp.
GATGGCCTCCCGGTCATAGCGGTCCTCCTCCGGCTGGATCTGAGACCAGACGGCGAACACCATGCAGCGGCCCGGGGCCAGGGCGCGCAGACGGGGCGCCTGGGCGTCGGACCAGGTCATCTCCTCGCCTTCCCAATAAACGAGCCTGCAACACGCGCGAATTGTTTGCCACGAGAAGTGACCGTGGCGGCAGACACGACGGCAAATCTTGAAAAAATTTGTGCTTCAAGACGAGGTCGCCGGTACGCGGCATGACGAGCAAACGCGATCTCCCCCTTTCCTTCGACGGATACTGCGCAATCTGTTGAGCAGGCAGAGCAAACTGATAGCTTTGTAAAAGGAAATCCGCTTCCTCCCTAGGGGAAGGAGATAAAAAAGATGAAGAAGATGAAGACATTCAAGGCCTCACACGGTATTCTGCCACAACACTCTTCTCTTGTCAGCGCCGAGCAGAGGGGCTAAAATAGTGGGGTATATTCCAGACTGTCTACAGGAGATAGGAGAGTATAGCCATGTCCCGCAAGCTTGTCATCCTTGTGTTCTTTACTGTCACCGTTGCCCTGACGGCTTGCTCCGAAATCAACATGCGCAATCCCTTCACCAGCGACCCGCTGACAGGCGGCGTGAATACAGGGACAAGCCGACTTCTCGATCTGTCCATCCCTCCTGGCATGCAAATGTACCCCACACATGGTAGTAGTGGGACAGACGGTGGCATGGAAATCTTTCGTGGAAGGGTGGATATGGCAACCGTTGCACAATACATGCATTTAGGTTTGCAGGGACAAGGCTGGAATCTGCGTTTGGCACGACGCAAGGATAGCCGCGCCGTCTACGTTTACGAACGCGCAACATCTCTGGCCACACTCACTGTAGAACGCACAGCCCTAGGAACCCTCCTCTGCATCTGGACAGGCGAACGTCTGCCTGACGGCTCTGCCCTGCCACAAGATTTACCTTCACAGCCAGATGCCAGCCCCTCTGTTGACGAGGCATGGGGTGGTGCGGCCCCTCCATCTCCGGCAGGTTCAGTCGAAACCTGGGGAGATGGCGGCAGTGTGCAGGAGCGTACCCTGTGAGCTTGCTGAATACCCCTGTGGATTTATGCACACGCTTTGCCAATACCAGACTGCACCTCGGCGTCTGCGGTTCCGTGGCCGCTTACAAAGCGGCTGACCTGTTGCGGGCATGGCTCAGCATGGGCATACATGTTTCGGTCACACTGACCCGCAGCGCACGACAATTTGTTTCCCCCCTGCTCTTTGCCTCGCTGGGAGCGGCGCCCGTATATGAAGACATGTTTGCGCAAGGCCAAGAGGTTTTCGCCCATCTGGAACCGGGGCAGCACGCCCAGGTAATGATCGTGGCACCGGCCACGGCCGACGCTCTGCGACGGCTGGCTCAAGGCGCTGCAGACGATATGCTGGCCGCGCAAGCCCTGGCATTTGAAGGTCCGCTTGTCATTGCCCCATCCATGAATCCCCGCATGTGGACACATAAAGCCACACAGACCAATGTGCAAATTCTTGAAAAACATGGCGCCCAAATTGTCCTGCCGGGCACGGGGAGCACGGCGTGCGGTGACAATGGTCAGGGGCGTCTGGCCCCGCTCCACCAAATATTTCTGGCAGCTTTACGATCAGTCTCCCCTCAGGACATGGCCGGGAAACGAGTCATGGTAACGGTTGGTCCGACCCGGGAGCAATGGGACGGCGTGCGGTATTGGTCCAATCCCTCCACCGGGCGCATGGGCATGGCGCTGGCCGTATGCGCATGGTTGCGAGGTGCCCGGGTGACGGTCGTTTGCGGGCCAGGGATTTCACTTTCACTGCCCTGCGAGCTTGAACGCTACGATATCAGCCATGCCAAAGAAATGTTTACCGTGGCCCACGACTTGTGGCCACACATGGATATGGGCATTTTTACAGCGGCTGTGGCGGATTTTTCACCCAAACCCTTCGGATCAAATAAATTCAAAAAGGCCGAAGCCCCCCAGGGCTTCAGCATCGATTTTGTGCCAAATCCGGACATTCTCAAAACCTTGGCCGAGGAGCGCAAACCCTCGCAAAAAGTTCTAGGATTTGCCGCAGAAACTGCAGACAACATGAACGATCTGCTTGAATCAGCTCGTCAAAAGCTGGCAGCTAAACATGCCGACATATTGGCCGCCAATGCCATTAACGCTCCCAACAGCGGTTTTGCAACGGAAACTAACGCCTTGGCCGTTGTGGACGTCCACGGTCACAGTAAAATCCTGTCTACGGCTAGCAAGGCAGATATCGCCTGGGATTTATGCACATGGCTTTTGCAATTGTAAATCCTCTTGCTGCCTTGTGGAAAGGGCGTGGACTCTCCTGTCTGCTTTTGCCAGTCGATTGTAACGTCCTGTCTACATTGACAAATATAACGAGGCCATCGCAAGAAAAAACTAAAGCTGACACTGAACCTCACGAGAGACGCACCTTCTCACAAACGACAACCGCCAAGGGCAGCAACACAACAAAAAACTTTGCAAAAAAAACAAAAGAATCGACCTCGAACACGGATATACAAACTCGACCAAAATCAACGAACACGCTTTCGGGCCCCGCATCCGTTCAGCACCTGCCACCAGACGCCTGGCCAGCTGCCTGGCAACAGCGCCTGGCACAAACACGGCGTGGTAGAATTGTCTGGACCTATCGTGATCTCGGTTTGGATCTGTGCGACGCGCGAACCGAAGGCCGTCAGGAAAGAAGCCTCTTCCTGCGACAATTGTTGCGGGACCTCGGACACCCACCTGGAACTCATACATTTTGGCCAGTCTGTTTGCCGTTTCCACAAGATAGCGCCCATCCCGAAAAGGGTGGCGCATACATGGCCAATGCCCAAATTTTCTGGTCTGGCGTACACTGTCTTGAGGCACGAGGGGTTGTGATCATGGGGTCTGCAGCGGCCGAGGCTGCTGGTCTGCGACAGAAATTCCAACCGCTCCAGCAGATTCTGCATAATGGCCATTTTGTATGGATGCTGTGGGATGTGGATACGATCATTAATCTCGAACAGCGTTACAATTCAGTGCTGGCCTTCTTGAAAAATTCCCTGCACCAGCTGCTGAGGTAGCCGACAAGTGCCCCGTCAAACGATGCCAGCTGTCAGGGAGAAACAAGGCTGGAGGTTTTTGACGGGCTTATCAAGGGTGCCAGCAAAGGGGGCGTTATGGCGCGCATGCGTTCAGCCAAGCAAAGATTGCGCGCCATTCTGGAGAGTCCAGAATGGCAGGAACACCTGGACGATATAGCCCAAGGTGGCGTGGAAAATGTGGGACCGCTTTTTTCCTTTCTGCTGATGGAACCGCGCACCATGCATCGCGCCGCCGTGGGTCTTGGCAGGCTGACGGCACGTCTGGCTGAGAGTCAGCCAGAAATAGCCAGAAACGTCATTCGCCGTCTCATGTGGCATCTTAACGAGGAATCCGGCAATATCGGCTGGGGTATCCCGGAGGCTTTTGGTGAAATTCTTGCAGCGAGCGAACCGCTTGCAAGAGACTTTCTCCGTGTGCTTATTTCCTACGTCATAGATCTTGGCCGTGACGACAATTATTGTGACAATGATGTGCTGCGCCGCTCCTGCTACTGGGCTATCGGCCGACTGGCACAAGCACGCCCCCAACTCTGCCTCATGGCACGCCCATGGCTTGTCAAGGGTCTGGTTGATCAGGACCCGGTCTGTCAGGGTATGGCCGCCTGGGCGCTTGCCCAGTTGCCTCACGATCTCATGAACGCTCCGGGTTTGCGGCGTTTGGCAGATTCAGACAATACGGCTCTGTGCACGCTCTTTGACGGAAATGACATCTACGAAAAAACGGCGGCCGATATAGCCGCCGACAGCTGTGTTCGCCGCCCTTGTTCGTCAAGACCTGACTGATTTTATCACCCAGTATGAGAATCTTGCCTTCCTTTGTCAGCAGGCTCCCCAGCGCGCAACCGTTGCCCAACATCACCCGGTCGAACCTGCAGCTGGCCCAGGCCAAGACCTCCCCCTGCGTTTGCGAAAACTCTGAAGCAGATTCAGAGCAGCCTGTTTGCGCCTCAGTCCTTCACGACGAATACGACGTCCTGGCAGCCGCAACCTCAGTTCCAGCCCCGGCCCCAGTTCCCCAGCGGGCAGTACTACGTTGCCTACTCAATGAGCATAAGCAGCCCGCAGCAGCCGGGAGAACAGCATCCCTTCAGCTACTCCATGGGCGGCGGGCAGCCGCAGTATGGCAGGACGCACATCGTAACAGTTACCTCAAGACTTTTGCTATGATTACATCAGATTCAAAGGATTATCTTGTTCGTGCTTTTGTTGCAATCAACATTCCAGAGCCAGCTGCCAGTGAACTGGAGCGGTTTCTGGGTACTCTGAAACCTTTGGCCTCCATTCGTTGGGTAAAGAGGGAACAGCTTCATATTACCTTACGTTTCCTGGGAGAGCAGACACGGGAGACCATAGAGCGAGTGAAACGTGTACTCACCCCTTTGAGCTTTGATCCATTTGATGTCGAGCTTTCATACGCGGGAGCGTTCCCAAATCTGAAATCTCCCCGTGTCCTCTGGCTGTCTGGCAAGCGAGGTATGGGAGAGCTGTCACACTTGGCTGAAAAGGCAAACAGGGCTATTGATTCGGTAGGTTTGCCCTGCGAAAAGCGCGGATTCAAGCCGCATCTCACTCTTGCTCGCACAGATGGTAATCCATTCCCACCAGCACTATTGGAAAAGCTGAAAAATCCCCCGACGATTGGCTGGCGCTGTGATGGCTTTGATCTGATGCGCAGCCGCCTCACGCCACAAGGAGCGGTGTACTCAAAGATTCCTCTGTCAGATTCTACCTCATAATACTCCCTTCCAGAGCATACGCTGTCATATCCCAAAGACGTGTTTTATGGGAACGGAAGAACGAATACTGCACATGGGTAACTCTAGAAAAATACTAGAAAAATATCTTGCCATTTGGGATAGGATGATTAGTTTGTGGAAAAATACATCACGCATGGCCGGATCTTCATTGACGACTGTAGCTGACGTATCGTTACCACTCCTATTCTAATGATGCTCCGTGCCTGTTGGCTGGTGAGTCTGTTGAATCAATGTCACAAACAATATGGAGCCA
>JAGAEE010000178.1 GCA_017613295.1 Desulfovibrio sp.
ATTTTTTTCATGGATTTCTACTTTTTCAAATTGTTGTCTGCAAACAGATCTTATTTGGGATACTGGGGGCATCAGGCCATCCCTGACACAAAACCATGAACGTTCACGGCGTGAATGTGACTTCCGTCGTGATCAAGCGATGCTTGAAGTATACAGTATGGATAGGGCAATAGCAACGGCTCCTGGTATTCAGTCCAGGGCAACAGGGCAAGAGCATATGAGCATATCAGGATGGAGTTATCCATGAAGACGTTTCAAAAAAACGCAAGGAGCATTGCCCCGTAAACTTAGCGAGCCTGCGTCGTACCGCCTTTTTTATCCATTCGTATACGCTAGCGGTAGTCTTCGAGCAAAAACATGGGCTTTATAGCCGTTATCTCGTCGTACTCCGCACGAGATACGGTTACGGAAGAATTGATTGCACGCAGAACGGTCTTCATGTCCTCATAGGCTTCGGCAGCGCTTTCGGCCCGCCCCATGCGAACGGAACGTATCATGCGCGCCAGAGTCGATGGGTGCGCATACCTCGCGGGAACAGGAAAAGCGTCATACCCAGCGAGATAGTCAGCCATATCGGCACGAACTTTTTCCAATTCTGCGGCAAGGGCCTTTTTATTGTCTCGCATGGTGGGCAGCACCCGTGCGCCAGAAAATAGAAAAACAATGGCAAAGCCAATAAGGGCGATATAAATGCCGTCTTCGCGTGTGCCATTCCACCATACCCATGCGCCCCAGATACCGGCGGCAAAGGCCATCAGGGTGATGGCGAGGGCCACCCATTTGTAGGAGGGATTTACCAGTCGCCCCACCCAGCTCCGTCGGCTCGCCGTGGCCAGGGCTGTGACCAGGTCATTGCGCTTCTGAAGGAAATCCGTTGCCTTTTCCAGCTCCGCAATGGTCGCACGGGCATTCGTCCCCAGATCCTTTCGGTACATTGCCTCTTCGGCGCGTTTTTCATCCAAAATCTTTTTCTCCGCTGCGGCAGACATGGTCGGTATCTTGGGAAAAACACGCCGTACATGGTCAAGTAGGGCATCAACCTGTCCTTCATGCCGGTACTGGGTTACGACCGTGCGACCGTCTCGGCATTCCACCACGCAGTAGGGGATGGAGGCAAAAACGCCTTTGCCCGTAAAACCACCTTTGCTCATGGCCACGCGTTTGAAGATTCGTCTTACATTCGCAAGGGGAACATAACGGCAACAGTCGAAATACCAGCCACCCATGTATATGGCCTTTTCCCCCACGGCACAGCGGCCAAAGCGGAAAGATTTTTTTTTGTCGGCACGCAGAACTGCCTCATCGTTGATGGAAAGATCCGGCAGTGCCGGGCGCGTCAGTAACATGACTATCCTCTATCGCAGCGGGATGCGAGAATTCAAAAGGGGGAGAAGGCAATGCCTCCTCCCCCAAATACGTAGACTGAATTTACACAACAAATCCTAGGCCAAGGCACGCTTCTTCGTCGCCATCAGGAACAAGGCGAGGAAAAGCACGGCCACAGCGATGCCGATGCCGTAGGAGACGGACAACGGCATGCCCACGACCTTGCCGAGGCACTCAGGCGCCATGCAGAAATACGTGGCGGACACAGCACTCATGAAGGTGGCCGGCACGGCCGTAATCCAGTAGTTCTTCTTGTCAAGGAAGAGATACATGGAAGCCGTCCACAGCACGATCATGGCGAGCGTCTGGTTTGTCCACGAGAAGTAGCGCCATACGATGTTGAAATCGATCTGGCTCAGTCCGGCGCCTATGAGCAGCAGTGGCACAGCGATGACAAGACGCTTCGCTATCTGCGCCTGGGGGATGTTGAACCAGTCGGCTATCGTCAGACGGGCGGAACGGAAGGCCGTGTCGCCCGAGGTGATGGGGCAGGCCACGACACCGAGCATGGCAAGGACGGTTCCGACGCCGCCCATTGTACTCTTGCAAACCTCATAAACGACACCGGCAGGCTTGATACTGGCGAGCTTTTCGCCAAGGCCCACCATATGCCCATCGGCAACGGCGTAGATGGCGCAGGCGGCAGAGGCCCAGACAAGAGCGATAATACCTTCGCACACCATGGCGCCGTAGAACACGAAATGCCCCTGGCGCTCACTCTTCATGCAGCGGGCCATCAGGGGCGACTGCGTGGCGTGAAAACCGGATATAGCGCCGCATGCAACTGTGACGAACATGAGCGACCAGATGGGCTTGCCCTTGGGATCCATGTTCTGGAAGTTGTCCCACAGCTCAGGCATGTTATACTGCGAGTCTGTCAGGATGCCGGCCGCAACGCCCACCGCCATGATGATGAGGCACATGCCGAAAAGCGGATAGAACTGTCCGATGATTTTGTCTATGGAGATGAACGTGGCGATGAAATAGTACAAGAGTATGACTGCGAGCCAGAAACTCTTGTTCACGAACAGATCGCTCAATCCTCCGTCCTTGCACAGCATGGTCAGCAAGCCAGCCGGCCCTGTGGCGAAGACGGTGCCGACAAGCACGAGCAGTACCACGGCAAAAACGCGCATGATGACGAGCATAAGCGGGCCAAGATACTTACCCACGACTTCGGAAATCGAGGCGCCCTTGTTGCGTTCGCTCATCATGCCCGAAAAGAAATCGTGCACGGCACCGGCAAAGATTGTGCCGAATGTGATCCAGAGCAGGACGACGGGACCCCACAGGGCACCGCCCACGGCACCGAAGATCGGTCCTAGTCCGGCTATGTTCAGCAGTTGAATGAGAAAAAGCTTCCATTGAGGAAGAACAACGTAGTCGACTCCGTCGTTCATCGAAACGGCAGGAGTCTCGCGGTCATCGGGACCGAAGGTATTTTCCACCACTTTGCCATAGGTGAAATAACCGCCGATGAGGATGGCCAGACAGACAAAGAACGTAATCATGGAACCTTCCTTTGGCTGGGCTTCCCCCTCCGGGAATCGGAGTTTCGAGCCTTTTTTTGCTATTTATCCCTATGTGATAGCATAATCAAGAATAGCTGCGCATCTTTTTCTAATTCTTTTCCGCTTGTGCGACCAATTTCTTTTCCATTCTGTTCATCATAATGGGAGAAAGAACGCCAAGCACACAAAGAATAATAAGAACCCAGCAGATGGGGGTTGAAAAGAGAATGGACGGATCGCCATCACTGAGCATGAGCGCTCGCCGTAGCCCTTTTTCTCCAATGGGGCCGAGAATGAGACCCAGTACGATGGCGGCGGGGTTCAAATCAAACTTGTGCGCCAGGAAACCGATGACGCCGAAGATCATCATGATGACCACTTCCGTAAAGTTGTTGTGTATGGCGTAGGATCCCACAACGCACAAGAGGAAAATAGAGGGGATGAGAATGGCGTCGGAAAGGCGTGCGATGGAGGCAAAGGCCCTGCAGCCTAGAATGCCAATAATCAGCATAAGAAACTGAACGATCACAAAACCCGCAAAAAATGTGTACGTCATGTCGGCGTATTTGGTAAACAATTCCGGTCCTGGTTGCAGCCCGTGAATGATCAGACCGCCCATGAGCACGGCCGTGACGGATTCTCCGGGTATACCCAGTGTCAGGGTGGGGATGAGCGAGCCTCCTGTCACGGCGTTGTTGGCGGCTTCAGAGCCGGCCACGCCTTCTATTGAACCCTTGCCAAATTCTTCCTTGTGCTTGGAAAAACGCCGTGCTTCGTTATACCCCATAAAACACGCTATGGACGCCCCCGCACCGGGCAGTATGCCAATGATGTTGCCAATAATCCACGAGCGAACAATGGAGGGGGATATGCGGCGTAAATCGCTGAGGCTGAGATCAAACTTGTCTTTGAATTTTGCCGCGCGCGGCCGCTGGACAATTTTCTTTTCGGCCAGGACCAGAATTTGGGACATGGAAAACAGGCCAATCAGAGCGCATGTCGTGTCAATGCCATTGTAGAGGGCTGCTTGTCCGAACATGAAACGCGGTACGCCTTCCATGGGATCCATGCCAATGGTGGAAAGCAGCAGGCCGAGTATGCCTGACATAAGCCCTTTGAGGAGGGATTTGGAGGAAACACCGGCAATGATGGTCAGACCGAAAAGAGAAAGCCAGAAGTATTCGGGACTTTTGAATTTCATGGCTAGCTGCGCCAGCAAGGGAGAAAAGAAATAGAGTGAGATGCAGCTGAGCAAGCCGCCGCAGAAGGAGGCGAAGCAGGCTATGGTCAGCGCCTTGGCCGCTTGCCCTCGCAGGGTCATTTGATAGCCTTCGATGGCTGTGGCGGCAGAGGCAGGCGTGCCAGGAGTGTGGATGAGAATGGCACTGATGGAGCCTCCAAAAATGGCTCCGCAATAGATTCCGCCTAGAACAATGAGCCCTGTGGCCGGATCCATGCCAAAGGTGACTGGCAAAAGCAGGGCCACCCCCATGGCGGCAGAAAGACCCGGCAGGCAACCGATGCTCACGCCTATGGCCGTGGAGGCAAACATGGCAAAGATGTTGACGGGGCTGAGAGCATGAACAAAGCCCATGCCCATGAGACTCAGAGTGTCCATGATTTCCCCTTGTTGAAGCTAGCAGGGGCGGAAGGAATTCCCCTATTTGAAAAGGATGCCCGTTGGCAGAGGTACCTTGAGAAACAGTGTAAAGACGAAATATATGAGCACGGCCAATAGGCTCACAGTGAGCAGGATGTGGCTTTTAGGCACGGACAGGAGCGCCATGACCCCCGTGAGGTAGACAAGACTGGCAATATAGAAGCCCGCCACGTACATCAGAACCAGGTATCCAAGGCAACAAAAAGCCACCATAAAAAATTGACCGCTCAGAAAACCGTTGAAAATCTGTGGAAGGTCGTCAAAAAATCCCGCACGGCGGCATTTCCACAGGCATTGTGCCAGATAAAGCGTATTGAGAACGCACAGTCCGGAGATCAGGCAAAGGGGATATGTTTGGGCATCCTCCGGAAGCTTCACCGTCATGGCAAAAAAAAAGACGCAGATGACGTACATGATGGCAATAACGCCGATGTCGGATTTTTTCATGTCTTGTCCTGCATGTCAGTGTTTGTGGCGAACCAACCGCAAAACCAAGGACCCATTGTGAAAGCACGTGTGGGGCGATAAAAACGCGAGGGCGGTTGCGCCCGCCCTCACATGTCGATCACTTTTCGTAAAGTTTGGTCACAACATCCCGGCAGAAGGCTTCCTGCTCGGCGATCAACGCGGCCAGCTGTTTGTTGTCCTTGAAATCAAGCGCCAGGCCGGCCTTTTCATGGGCCGCTTTGCAGTCAGGATCTTCCATGGTCTTGCGAAAGGCGTTGACATAGAAATCCACGATTTCCTGTGGTGTCCCCGCCGGAAGAACCAAGGCACGTGCGGAACCGTACCATTTGTCATAATATCCTAGTTCCCCGAGAGTTGGAACGTCAGGCAACTCGGGCAGGCGTTTGTCAGAAAACACGCCAAGCACGCGCAACTCCGGCTTGCCCCCCTTGATCAGCTGGGCAACATCGGCCACTTTGGCACAAGTGAATTGCACTTCTCCCTGGCGTAGGGCGAGAAGCTGATCGGCCGTTCCACCGTAGGGAATGGCCTTGTACTTGAAGTCGGCACTTTTGGCGAGCAATTGCGCGGCTGTGTGATTTGAGGCTTGCACACCGTTGGTGGAACAACGGATATTGGATTTTTCCTTGCAAGCCGCCACGAGATCCTTGAGATCCTTCCAGGGGCTGTCGGCCTTGACGACCACAACGGCCGTTTCCGTCAGATGGTTGCACAGGGGAATGACGTCCTTCACCTTGAATGTGGAATTGGGGGCCACGGCCAGGGTGGTGAAGGTGGGCAGGTTGATAAAGCCGATGGTCTGTCCGTCAGGTTTCGCTTTGACCAGTTCCGTCCATCCGATTTTGCCGTCGGCTCCCGGCAGGTTGTTGATGATCAGGGTTTTGCCGACGTATTTTTCCGCCTTGGATGCCAGCAGACGCGCTCCGGTATCCGTACCGGAACCGGCCTTGTAGGCGACAATGACAGTGACGTCACCAGATGGATTCCAGGCGTGGACGGCCAGAGGGGCGTACAAGAGCATAAAGGCCAGCAAAGCAAAGAGTTTTTTCATGGACGATGTTTCCTGTGATGAAAAGGTTGGTAAGGGCTCCGCAGACTTTTGCGGCGACAAGTCAAGAATCGCCCAAGTCGGAATTTTTTTCAAGATAGGGATTTCCCTACGATGTTTATGGGGGCAGTGTCTTTTGAAACTACAATGGGAAAGTTTGGCTTTCCGGTTCCAGATGGATGATGACGCGCCCCAGTTTGGGAACAGACTCAATAAGGGCCTGTTCCACGCATTTGCTCACGTTGTGTGCCTGATATACCGTCAATCCTTGAGGCACAAGGCACTTAAAGGATAGGGATGTCCCAAGTTCAGGTAATTCAAATAGTAAAATATCTTGCACGCTGAGTACATGCGGTTGATTTTTGGTTACGCGCATGACTTCACGTCGGAGAAGATTTGCCCTGTAGATCGGAATGGGGCCACACTCCTTTTCTGAAAAATATTCGGGTTCAATATGGCTGACAATTTCCAAGCCAGGCAGTTGTGAACTCAATATTTGCTCAAAATTGTTCACCAGACTGTGCGCAGTGGCATACTTCATTTCTGCTGGCAATTCAGTATGAAGATCCAAATAACGGGGATTTTCTTTGCCATATATATGAATATGGTGAACACGCAGTCCAAAAGAACTTGCCGCAGCGCGTATATGTTCAAAAACATCTTGGGTTTTTGGCAGAGTGCGTGGCTCTATATGTATTGTCACATCGGCTTCGGGCAGTAGAGTGCGCACCGCTTTTTCAGCCGCATGGCTTAAGGTATGCGCATCCTCAATGTTTTGTTGAGACGGTACTCCAAGACGCATTTCCACAAAATACTGTGGTCCACTTTTACGGATGCGCAGAGAATCGACCTCCATGACGCCCGGTACCGTCAAGACCTTTTTTCGCACCTCTTCGGCCATATTGTCAGGCGCGGCGTCCATAAGAGAGTTGATGGCGGCTTTTGCCATGCGCAAACTGGTGAAAAAAATAATAACGGCTACCAGCAAAGCGGCCACAGTGTCTGCCTGAGATAGTATCCTGGTCAGGGAAGCCGGGGCGTGCAGAACGTCGGTGATCCAGACAGTCAGTACACCAGCGAGAACTACGATGGAAGAAAGGATATCAGTAGAGAAGTGAAGAGCATCTGCTTCCAATGCCTGGCTGTCGTTCCGTTGTGCCACACGTCGCAAAATACGCACTCGATTGGCATCCACCAATATAGAAAGCAGCATGACACCCACACCCCAGACTGAGGGTTGTATGGGGCTTGCCCCTTCTGCAAGGCGTTCCACCCCCTCCCAAGTTACCCAACCGCAAGTCAGCAAAAGAAGTACAGTTTGGGCCAACGCCGAGAGATTTTCCGCTTTGCCGTGGCCGTATGTGTGCCCTTCATCCGCCGGGCGTGAAGCTACTTTCACCGCCAGCAGCGTGAGAGCTGCGGCCAGCAAATCCAAACCGCTGTGCAAGGCTTCGGATAAAATGCCCAGGCTGTGGGTGTGCAGTCCCACTGCCAGCTTGATTGTGGTAAGGGCGAAGGCGGCAAGCAATGAGAAAAACGCCACACGTTGCTTTTCATCTTGCTTTTCATTTTTGGGACGATCGCCTGGCATATTGGAATCATCCTCGGGGCAAAAATCGTTGCAGCGTGGCCAGGAGAGATTCTCCGTCGTGGCGTGAAGGATTGGGAGGCAGCGGGGGAAGCATGCCCAAACCTTCCATGACGGAATGGAAATGTTTTTTGGGGATAGGGCTTGTCGCCGAGATGCAGGTCATGGCACATTGCGCAAGAACGCGCATGCAATCCTTTCGCAGAGAAGAGCCCTCATTGTCATCACTGGCATCGAGCAAGATCAGTGCTGGAGGGTGGGCAGGATTGAGCCGTGCTAGCGCCGTATCCACGTTTTTTTCTGTTTGTATGGTAAAGCCCGCTTCCAAAAAGGGGTGCATGGCATCGTCCAGCGTTTCTGGCCGTGGCGTAATAAGCATAATAGTCTGAACAGGCGTTATCATTGATGCGTCCTCGCAGGGATAGCCCGGCGCGACTGTTTTTCGCGCCGGTTGACGATGCTTCTAGGGGGCACGCAGAAGTCTCGTTATTTGCTGTATGGCACC
>JAGAEE010000022.1 GCA_017613295.1 Desulfovibrio sp.
GTGAGGAGGTGGAGCATGCCGAGGAGGAAGGCGTGCAGTTCGCCATGCTGTCCTCACCGTTGCGTTTCAACGGCGACGCAGACCAGAAGCTCTGTTCCGTTACCTTGCAGCGCATGGAATTGGGGGACGCGGACGATTCCGGCCGACGTCGCCCCGTGCCCGTGCCCGGGTCGGAATATGACATGGAAACAGACCTGGCCATTGTGGCGCTGGGCACGCGCTCCAATCCCCTTCTGCTGGAAGCCACACCAGATTTGCGACAGAACTCACGCGGCTATATTGTCGTGGACGAGAAAAGCGGCGAAACGTCCATCCCCAACGTCTTTGCCGGCGGGGATATCGTGACCGGCGCGGCCACAGTCATTTTGGCCATGGGGGCCGGACGGCGGGCAGGTCAGGAAATCGTCAGAAGACTCGCCGGATAGGCGGCGTCCGTTTCGCAAAGGGGGAGTGCCATGATACTGGCAGACATGCATACCCATACCAGATACTCCCATGGCGCCAGCACACCGGAAGACATGTATGCGGCGGCCGTGGCGCGGGGGCTCACATGCCTGGCCTTTACCGAGCACTCCCCGCGGCCGGTCGGCTTTGATTACACTCATGAATATCGGGAGCATCTGACCCGGCATTTGCCCGATTATGTGCGGGAAGTGCGCGCCCTGCGCGACGGTGGCGGAGCGTGCGAGGCGCTTCTGGGCATGGAAATGGACTGGCTTGACGGACAGGAGGATTTCACCCGCGCCGCCTGCGCCGCCTGCGATTACGACGTGCTGTTGGGCAGTGTGCATTTTATCGGCCGCTGGGGCTTTGACGACGGTGACACTCCGTGGAAGTCCTTTTCGCAGGAGGAATGTGACAGGCAGTATCAGGCCTATTTCGAGGCGTGGGAGCGCATGATACGTTCCGGGCTTTTTCATGTGGCCTCCCACCCGGACCTTGTCAAAATTTTTTCCGTGGAACAGTTTCACGTCTGGCTGTCCAGGCCCGAGAGCATGGATCTGGTGCGGCGCGGTCTCACGGCCCTGCGTGATGCCGGCATGTGCATGGAAATTTCCTCGGCCGGCCTGCGCAAACCTTGCGGGGAAATCTATCCTGCAGCGCCCATCATGAGCATGGCCGCGCAACTGGCACTGCCGATCACTTTTGCCTCGGACGCGCACTGTGTGAATGACGTGGCTCATGGTTTCGACCGTCTCGCTTCCTATGCCCGCTCCTTCGGATTCAGGGAGTATACGGTCGTCAGGCGGGGGCACAAAATTGCCATGCCTTTCTGATTCCCGGCGGCCGTCCACGACAGAAAACAAGGAGTTCCTCATGCCACCCCTTGTGGACGTCGAGAACGTCAGTGTGTTTCTGCCAGGCGACGTCAGGCAGGAACTGGTTTTACACGACATCGAATGGACCGTGAAACGCGGGGAGCATTGTGCGTTGCTGGGACCAAACGGTTCCGGCAAGACCACGCTGCTGCGCCTGCTGCGTGGAGAGCTGTGGCCCGCCAGAGGGCGCGTGCGATGGTATGGTCCGGAGGGGCCAGAAGAATCCCCCCTGGTTGGCCGGGCTATGACAGCGCTGGTTTCCCCGCTGCAGCAAACAACCTATCAGCGTCGGGCTTGGGATCTCACAGGTCGCGACCTGCTGTTGACGGCTTTTGACGATACCCCCCTGCTGTACACGCAACCCGACGCCGCCCAGTCTCAGGCCGTGGATAATCTGGCCGTTCGACTTCACGCCGAGGGCCTTCTGGCGCGCCGTTTGCCGGCCCTTTCCCAGGGGCAGCTGCGCCTGCTTTTGCTGGGACGAGCCCTGTTGAAAAATCCAGACCTTCTGTTGCTCGATGAATGCGACGACGGACTTGACTCCCGCTATCGCATGACGTTTTTCGAGGCCCTGGAGGCATACTCCAGTCGAGGCACCGTGATCATGAGCGTACATAGGCCTGGCAGCGTGCCCTCGTGGTGTGTCGGGCGTCGCCATATGCGCGAGGGGCGTCTGCTTGCCGAAGCTCCTTCCGGGAGTTCTCCCTTGCGTCAAAGGGAGGTGCAGACAACGCCAACGCCTTCTGTGGCGCCGGATCAGTCCAAGCCAGCTGCCACAAATCGCGTCTTATTGGAACTCAGGAATGTCTCTGTTTTTATAGAAAGGACAAAGGTGCTGCACCACATCGACTGGAGCCTGCATCAGGGGGAGCACTGGCGTATCACAGGGGCCAACGGTTCCGGCAAGTCCACGCTGCTGCGACTTCTGGCAGGTGACGAATTTGTGGCGGATGGTGGGCTTCTTGTCCGCATACTGCCCGGTGAGGGCGGTGAGGTGACAACACTGGAGGCGATTCGGCGCGGTATCCGACTGGTTTCGGATCTATCCCAGTCGCTGTACGGATACGATCTGAACGCGCTGGACCTTGTCTGTACCGGTTTTGATAACAGCGTCGGTGTTTACCGGCGTTTTTCAAAGGCGGAAAGGGCGGAGGCCAGGGCCGCCATAAGCCTGATGTTTCCGGAAGCGGACCGGAAGACCCTGACCCGGCTGGAAGAGGAGTCCGTCCGCCGTCTGTCCACGGGACAGCTGCGACGGATGTTCTTGGCGCGTGCGCTCATGGGCAGGCCGGACATCCTTTTGCTGGACGAGCCCTGCTCCGGACTGGACGAGTGCGCGCGCACCGGCTATTTGCATCTTGTGGATGAGCTGGCGGCGCGGGGCGTTCATATCGTTTTTGTTTCGCATCACGATGACGACGCCCCTCTGTGTGTCAACCGCGAAGCCCGCATGGAAGGCGGGTGCCTGCACGTCGTACGTTGAATTTTTGTAGGGGATTTCGGCAGACGCAAAAACGCTTTTGCACAAGGGATAAAGGTCCCTGCAAAAAATGTCGTGCCGCCCTCAAGTTTCTCCGTTTTCGTCCGAAAAAGCGTTAAACAGCCGCAGGGAATGCGGTAAAGGAGAACGCCATGGACGGTATGATGGAAGTTGTGGGGATGGCTCAGGACATGCAGGCACAGAAGCTGCAAATGCAGCAGGCCGTGGCCGGTGCCGGTCTGGCCAAGGAGGCCATGGAATTTCAGGGGAGCATGGTCAATGCCATTATCTCCGGCGGAACGGGAATGGACATGGCCCGGGATTCTGGATTGGCCGCTCAGGGCATAGGCAGTAAGCTCAGTGTTGTTGCCTAAGCCCAATTTTTTGTAGAGAGAAGAAAGGAAACCCCCCGGCCAAGACCGGGGGCGTTTTTCTATCGTGAATCATTGTCGCGATACTGTGACACTAAAAATGGTCATACACAACGGTTTCTTCCAGGGGACGCCGCTTGCCGTGCATGGGTGAGGGCTTCGCATCGTCTGCCGGATGGCCGATGGGGAAAATGGCCACCGGCTCCACATATCCCGGGAGATTGAAAACTTTGCGGAACGCGGCCGGGTCGAAGTGACCCACCCAGGTCGCCCCGAGACCGAGATCGTGTACCTTCAGCATGATGTGCGTCGCCACTATGGCCGCATCGATAACGCCGGAGTTGTATTGGTCATAGGGCCGAACCCAGGCTTCATCCCTGTTGCAGCAGACGGCCAGGGCCATGGGGGCGTTAAAAAGGTATGTGGTGGCTTTCCTGAGTTTTTCCATGCTTTCGGCACTGCGTAGCACCAGAATGCGCTGTGGCTGTTTGTTGACGGCTGTGGGTGCCAGACGGGCGGTGTCAAGAATGGCCTGTATGGAGTTCTCATCCACAGGTTCGGGGCTGAATTTGCGCACGGAATAGCGTTCGTGGATCAATGTGCTGTATTCCATGAAGCCTCCTTGGTCTCCGGCGTACGGTGTTTGCCGGGGATTGTTTTCTTTTTCAATTTTTCCGAGAATGTCACCGGCTGGACAGTTCGTCAATCAAAAATCCTTTTTGAAGCTGTGGCGAGAAATCACATTTTCCCTCACACAAGGGATTCTCTGGCACCGCGTCTGATTTCTTCCAGTGCCGTGCTGACGCGCAAGCGATCTTCTTCAGGCAAGGCGGCAAAGCGTGCGTCGAGGAATTTCAGGCCGACCTCGCGGGTTTCGGGCTTCGCCAAGCGCAGCAGGTAGTTGAGGCAGGTCGTCAGCGAATTGAAATCGCAGCGTTTCTTCAGGCCACCGACGGCGGCCAGGGAGGTGTAACGATCACCGTCTCGGCCGACGCGGGGGCAGGCCGTACAAAATGACGGCAGAATGTTTGAATCGAGGAGCGTTCTCACGATCTCGTCAACATGGCAGTCTTCCCTTACTGGCATGGGAATGTGGTCCAGGCCGGTTTGCCAGGCTTCGTAGGGGTTGGCGACACTTCCCGTGAGAAGATGCGACCCGCCGGCAAGGCAGGCGCGGTGCCACAGCCCGGCGGGTTCCTTGCTGGTCACGATGAGGCTCGTGTACGGGATGGCCAGGCGGGTGATGGCAATGCAGCGCATGAAGGTCGCATCGCTCACAGGGTACGGCGCCGGAAAATCGCAGCCCGGTGCGGGACGCAAGCGGTGCAGGCTCACACTGCGGCATCCCGTGCCGTACGCCTCCATGAGGTGTGTGGCGTGCAGGATCAGGCCCAGTATGTCATACTGCCAGGGGCCCAGCCCAAGCACAAGGCCGAGGCCCGCATCAACTATCCCGGCATTGTGGGCCACATCGGGGGCCATAAGGCGTTTTTCGTAGTCGCTTTTGGGGCCCGCCGGATGCGCCGTGCGGTAGCTCGGCACATGATAGGTATCCTGATAAATCAGGACGGTGCCCGCTTCCGCCTCCCTGAGCATAGCGTATTCGTCGACTTCCAGGGGACCGACATTGACATTGACGCGACGGATGGACATCCCTTCCTCAGAGACCGAGTAAAGCATCCTTACGGCGTTGACCAGGAGCTTCACGTCGGCTCCCGGAAACTGCCCCGTCACCAGAAAAACGCGAGTAAGCCCCTGGCGTACGATATTCAGGGCCGCCGTGCGCAGTTCGTTTTCGTTCAGCTGCTTGCGGCGAATGGCGGTATTGCTTTTGCGGTAGGCACAGTAAAGACATTCGCTGCCGCAATAATTGGAAACGTGAAGCGGCGCGCTCATGACGATGCGGTCGCCATAGACCTTGCGTTTTACAAGGTCTGCGGTTTCGAGGATCAGACGCACGCCTTCTTCGTCAGTCACCCGCATGAGGGCTACGGTCTCTGGCAGGGTGAGGATTTCAAGTGAGCGGCATTTGGCAAGAATGTCCTCCATCTCAGACTTGTCCGGGGCTTTCCGGCGTTCCAGGGCTGTGGCAATGAGCCGGTGGTCAAACCAGGAATGGCGTTTTGCCACGGGTATGGTATCCCCTTTGCTGTCAGGCAAACGTGTCTTGAATAATCCCCCTATGTCTCTCAAGGAAAGAGGCCTATAGATGGAAACCATACACATGAGCAGGAGGACAATGAGCTGCGCTGCGGCCTGTCCCCAGGAATCGGGGAAAAGGAACCCTCTGGCCATTCGCAATGGGCCGTCCCAGCCGACGGCGGCCAGCTTCGCAAGACAGTCGTCGCCCAGCGGAGTCCAGAAAAAAAAGCCCCAAAACGCCGCACACAATGAGACAATCCATTTGAAAGCTATCCACGCATACTTGAAGAAACCTATGGCTGTGACGCAGGAATAAAAAAGCCCGGTCATGATACACAGCATAAGGCCTGGCATGACAACCCATGTGTCCACGATATTCACACAGAGGGCGATCCACTTATCGGCGGCAGGGTCATCCACAGCCACTCTGATCAGGCATAAGGCCTGAAGGGCAAGAGCCCCGCCGGCCCAGGACATGGCTCCCAAAAGGTGAAAAGCCTTGACCGTTCTCAGGATATAGTTGTCGGGGCTGCTGAATCCCTTGCCACGACTGCCAAAATGACGAACCACATCAAAATTGCTCATTGCTTCCTCTGCCGTTGCCCATCAAGCCAAGTATGTCGGGCCGTCGTTCGGTCCGACTTGAATGTGGAAAGGAAAAGGTCAACCCATTCAATTTTGCCCATGGCGTCCTGCGGAACGACGCAGCGACAGGGGCCGGTATACGGAGATGAGGCACATGGTAAAGATGACCGCCAGTTGCAGCGCCCCTTGCCATAGGTTTTCCGGCAGGATGCAGGAACGCACGAGTCGCAGGGGGGCGTCAAGGCCATAACCGTCAAGCCACACAATGAGTCTGTCGCCCCAGGGTCCCAGAAACATCAGTCCCCAGAAACCGGCGCAGCAGGCAACGCACCATTTGAAGCCTATCCAGAAGAATTTGAAAAAGCCGATGGACGTGAACGTGGAAAAAATCAGGCCCGTGGCAAGGCTCCCCGCCAGGCCGGGCAGCACCACACAGACGTCCACAAAGCGCAGGCATTCCTGGATGAGAGCCAGTCTGATCGGATCCTCCGCCGTGAGCTTCAGATAGCTCAGGGCCTGCATGGCCAGCGCGCCTCCCGCCCAGGCCGTGGCCGAGAGAAGGTGGAGGGCTTTTGTGGTTTTGATGACAACATTGTCGGGAATGCTGTATCCCTTGCCTCTCAGCCCGTAGGTTTTGACGTTTTCTCCATTCACCGTTTTTGCTCCTGTCACAGTGCCTTCTCGCTCCGTCCATGGTGAAGGCCGACAATCGAGTCAAGCAGCGTGATGGAGAAATGTCAAGTCCACAGCGACTCCTGTCGCCATCGCGTCGGTATCGCCAAAAAAAAGAAGCATGACCGCGTGCGGCAATACCACATGAGCCATGCTTCCCTTTTTGGAGCGGAATAAAGAAACCTGATCTAGCCCCTATACCTTGGCAGCGGTGCGCAGGTCAGCCACCGCGTCAGTCCGTTCCCAGGTGAATTCCGGCAGTTCACGTCCAAAATGGCCGTAGCAGGAAGACTTTTGGTAGATGGGCCGTTTAAGGTCAAGGCGTTTAATAATGAACCAGGGCCGCAAGTCAAAGACCTCGCGCACGGCCTTGGTGAGGGTCTCGTCGGGAATGTCGCTGCTGCCCTGTGAAGAGACGAGCACGCTCACGGGTTCAGCCACCCCGATGCAATAGGCGATCTGCACCTCGCATACGGGCGCGAGGCCGGCCGCCACCACGTTTTTGGCAATATAGCGACCCATGTAGGCACCCGAGCGGTCCACCTTGGAAGGGTCCTTGCCGGAAAAAGCGCCGCCACCGTGATGTCCGCTGCCGCCATAGGTGTCCTGAATAATTTTGCGCCCCGTGAGGCCGCAGTCGCCCATGGGGCCGCCCACCACAAAGCGTCCCGTGGTGTTGATGAAGATTTCGCAGGCCTTTTCGTCAAAATAGCCGGAAGGTTCCAGAATGGGCCTGATGACGTGGCGTTTTACGGCCTCGGCCACGTCGGCCTGGCTGGCTTGGGCGGCGTGTTGGGTGGAGACCACCACGTTGTTGATGCGAACGGGCTTCCCGTCCTGGTATTCAAACGAGACCTGAGTCTTGCCGTCCGGGCGGAAGAAGTCCACCGTGCCGTCCTTGCGTACCTTGGTTAGCTGTTGAGAAAGCTGATGCGCCCAGTAGATGGGGGCTGGCATGAAGGTGGCCGTTTCGTTGCAGGCAAAGCCGAACATCATGCCCTGGTCGCCTGCACCTTGGTCCTCGGGATTGGCGCGCACCACACCCTGGGCAATGTCGGGGGATTGGTGACCGATGGCGTTGATCACGGCGCAGGTCTGCCAGTCAAAGCCCATGTCGGAACTGTTGTAGCCAATGCCCCGGATGGTTTCGCGTACAACATGGGGCAGGTCTGCGTAACCGGAAGTGGTGATCTCGCCGGCAATCACGGCCATGCCCGTGGTCACGAGCGTCTCGCAGGCGACGTGGGCGTCGGCATCCTGCGCGAGAAGCGTGTCAAGAATGGCGTCAGAGATCTGGTCGGCGACCTTGTCAGGATGACCTTCGGTGACGGATTCGGAAGTGAAGAAGTATTTGCCCTTGGTCTGCATGTTTTCTCCTCGATTTGATCGTTGCGACTGGCTGCCCAGGCGTGCCGTCACGGCATTCACTGGCGCAGCAGAATGTTGTCGATGAGCCGAGCCTTGCCCAGGCGTACGGCACAGGCCATGAGCGCTGGGCCGGTCACGTCTGTCAGCGGTTTCAGAGATTCCGGGTGTACCACACTCAAATAATCCAGCCGACCCAGGGGCAGGCGCTGGGCCCAAAGGCGTAGCACGGCTTCGCGCAGCAGGCTGACACTGGTTTCGCCTTTCTCCGCCAGTTGCCGGGCATGAAGCAGTCCTTGCCGAATCGCTGGAGCCTGGGCGCGTTCTTCCGGCGTAAGATAGACGTTGCGCGAGGACAGGGCCAGGCCGTCGGCCTCGCGAACGGTTTCACGCGTGACAAGACGCACGGGAACATTGAGGTCGCGTACCATGCGTCTGAGTATGGCCTGCTGTTGCCAGTCCTTCTGGCCGAATACGGCCACCGTGGCCTGTGAAAGCAGAAAGAGCTTGAGCACCACGGTGCAAACGCCGCGAAAATGAACGGGTCGTGCCGCGCCGCACAGCCCTTTGGAAAGCTCCGGAACTTCCACCCATGTGGCGTGGTCCGGCGCGTACATGGCGGCTGGCTCGGGCATGAACAGCGCGTCCGTGCCGTGGGCCGCTGCAATGGCGGTGTCGCGTTCGGTGTTGCGGGGGTAGGCCTCCAGATCCTCTCCCGGCCCAAACTGCGTCGGATTGACAAAAAGACTGACTACAAGACGTTTGGCCAGAGTGCGGGCATGGGCCATGAGGTCTTCATGCCCGGCGTGGTAGTATCCCATGGTGGGCACCAGGGCGATGTCCTCGCCTGCTGCTCGCCATTCCTGGCACTGGGCCGCCAATTCTCGGGGAGATGTGAATATCTGCATATCTAGGTATTGTGATATAGTTTGTGAATAAACATTTATACACTTCGCACGGTGACTTGTAAAGCAAAAGAGTGGCTTGACCCTTACCGCTTCAGTGTGCATAAGAAGCAGCGGGAGGCAGGCATGCTGAAACCCTTTTATCAAGGCAAGCTGGACACCTTTTGCGCCATCTATGCCGTTCTCAATGCCTTGCGGCTGACGCACAGCCTGAGGACGCTGAAGGCCCGTGACATCCTGAATGACACACTGATGGGTTTGTCGCGTTCGCCAGACGCCCTGCGCGCTGTGCTGGAGCAGACAACGGACTACTGTACTCTGGTGGACGCCATGCTGCGCGCTCAGGCGCGTGTGTATCCGCTTTGCGTTGAGAAGCCCTTCGCCCTGCAAGATACTCCAACGTCGGAGGATTTCTGGACCTGCTGTCGTGACTGGCTTGCGCCGGAAGAACCTCGGGCCGTGCTGTTCCGCTTTCAGCGATTCATGAAGCCGGGTTCCCCCGCCATAAGCCGTCATTGGACAGTGGCAGACCGCATTTCTGACGACATCATGCACCTTTTTGACAGCAGTCACGATGCGGAGGCCATCCTCAACGTGCGCAGGGACAGTTTTGTGACCCGGCTGGAAGAGGTTTCTCAAGAGCGCCTGCTGCACATACAGCCCGTCACCCTTCGTCTGTTGCGATCGTCCTTTTGACCCGGGGATACGTGATGCCTTCCTATTGTGAACAGTGGGGGCGCCTGCTGGCCCCGCACCGCAAAACAGCGGACGGTCTCATGCTGGACGCCATGGACAGCGTGCGCACGCCTTTTCTGGCGGATTACGACCGTATCGTTTTTTCCAGCTCCTTCCGCCGCCTGGGCAGGAAGACCCAGGTGCACCCTCTTGTGCGTAATGACCACATACACAACCGTCTGACGCACTCACTGGAGGTCAGCTGCGTGGGGCGTTCCCTGGGGCTGTCTGTCGGAGAGGAACTCAGGCGCGCTGGCGATTTGCCGGACCCCTTCACGCCGGAACATCTGGGGCAGATTCTTCAGGCCGCCTGTCTGGCCCACGACATAGGCAATCCGCCTTTTGGTCATGCGGGAGAGGAGGCCATCCGTGACTGGTTTGCCGAAGCCGTCAAAGGACCTTATTTCCGGGAGCTGACACAGGACGTCCTGGCGGATTTTCTGTGCTTTGACGGCAATGCCCAGGGATTTCGCGTTATCAACACGCTGGAGAACAACAAAGACAGGGGCGGTCTGCGCTTGACCTTCCCGGTCATCGCCACCCTGGTCAAATATCCCTGCTCCTCCAGCGAGGCTCGGGGCAGGGGAAGGAATAAGTTCAATTTCTACGCAGCTGAGCGCGATCTTTTCGGGGAAGTGCTCACCACCCTTGGGCTGAGTGTGGGGAGCGGCTTTACGCGCCATCCCCTCTCCTACCTTCTGGAGGCGGCAGACGACATCTGCTACCGCATTATTGACATGGAGGACGCGCGCGAACTGGGCATCATCACCTACGCGGACATTACACAGGCCATGAGCCCGCTGCTTCCGGAGGAAGAAC
>JAGAEE010000179.1 GCA_017613295.1 Desulfovibrio sp.
CCTTTTTTGAAAATGCTCTAGGGTGGCACAAATCCAAGGGGGCGGCACAAATCTAAAAAGGGCTTTCGGAGATTTTCCGTAAGCCCTTGATTTACTTGGTGCGCCCGGCAGGAATCGAACCTGCGGCCTACAACTTAGGAGGTTGTCGCTCTATCCAACTGAGCTACGAGCGCTCACCGAAAAAGGAAAGCTGAATAAGCATTTCTTAAAAAGGATATATACTTTTTCAAAACAAATCAATAGGTTATTTATACTTTATCCTTCAACGGTCCCGGCAATTTTTTTAAAATAAATCAACATGTTATTTCTGATAGTGCATGCAAAGGAAACATGAGGACATCACTGATTCACGCGTCTTGACGAACCACCTTCCTCTCGAGTTGGAGTCTTTCACGTTGTCGGTGTGTATCTTGGCCAATGGCGCAATTCCTCATGACGAAAGCAAGACGTGATATGATCGTTGACCATGCCTGTGGCCTGCATGTGCGCGTAGAGGACAGTGCTGCCGAGAAAGCGGAAGCCAAGCGCCTTCATTTCACGCGCGATGGTGTCGGAAAGGGCACTTGTAGCAGGAACGTCGCGCATTTCCCTCCAGGTATTCTGTATGCTCCATCCGTCGGTAAAATTCCAGAACCAGTTGCAGAAGCTGCCATGCTTGGCGACGATTTCCAAAAACACTCTGGCATTGTTGACAGCGCTTTCGATCTTGTTGCGATTACGGATAATGGAGCTGTCTTGCATAAGCCTTGCCACGTCAGCTTCGCTAAAGGCGGCCACCTTCTGCGGATCAAAATTGGCAAAGCAACGGCGGTATCCCTCCCGCCGATCAAGGATGGTTCGCCAGGAAAGTCCGGCCTGGGCAGATTCCAGCACGAGAAACTGAAATTGCGTGGTATCATCGTGGCACGGAACGCCCCATTCTTCATCGTGGTAGCGGACCATGTTTGCTGATGAATTCTTATACCAGAGACAACGCTGCCGTTCCATGCCTCCTCCCTTGAACGCGGTAACGCCTTGTTATGAATTCTGGCGGATGTCTCTCGTGCCATACCGCCCTCTCTGCCAGGCACAATTTCCCTGTACAGTGGACGTTGCCTGCCGTCGGATTGCCTGATATTTATTCTTCTCCCTCACACCAACAATCCGGAGTACCGGGTATGAAGAAAAGCATTGGCATTATCGGCTATGGCAATCTGGGTCGCGGCGTGGCGCTGGCTCTTCAGAAATCACCGGACATGTCCCTGGCGGCGGTTTTTACAAGACGCGACCCGGCTTCTATTTCACCACTTGGGGGCGCCCTTTCCCTGCCTCTTGCCGACGTCGCTTCCTGGCGGGACAAGATCGACGTCATGGTTCTCTGCGGTGGCAGTGCCACGGATCTTCCCACCCAAACCGTGGAATACGCGGGTCTTTTCAACGTTGTTGACAGTTTCGACACGCACGCCAGAATACCGGAACATTTTTCCGCCGTGGACAAGGCCGCCCGCGAAAGCGGCCATCTGGCGCTCATATCGGCCGGATGGGATCCCGGCATGTTTTCCCTGAACCGGCTTTACGCCAACGCCATCCTTCCAGAAGGCTCGGATTACACCTTCTGGGGACGTGGCGTCAGCCAAGGGCATTCCGATGCCATTCGCCGCATTCCCGGCGTTCGCGATGCCAAACAGTACACTGTTCCAGTGGAAAACGCCCTGCAGGCCGTGCGCTCCGGCCAGCGCCCTCAGCTGGAAACACGCCAGAAACACACCAGGGAGTGCTTTGTGGTGCTTGAGGATGGCGCGGACGCCTATGACGTGGAACGGGCCATCAAAACCATGCCGAACTATTTTGCCGACTACGACACCACGGTACACTTCATCAGCCAGGAAGAGCTGAACGCCAACCACAGTGGCCTGGCCCACGGCGGCATGGTATTTCGTTCCGGTGTCACCGGGGAACAAGGGGAACACACGCACATCATAGAATACCGCCTCACGCTGGATTCAAACCCGGAGTTCACGGGGAGCGTGCTGACGGCGTGCGCCCGGGCGGTCTGCCGCATGGCCGCACAAGGCCATCGTGGATGCCTGACCTTGTTTGATGTGCCCCCGGCCACCCTGAGCATCATGACGGGCGAGGAGCTGCGTCGCCATCTTCTCTGATGGCCGTAACCTTTTCACGCATATTCGGGGTGGCGCGTATGTGTGCCGCCCCCTTTTTTTGCCATGGACAAGTCCCTTCACAAGGCACAGTACAAAAGACTACAGGATATACCGGCTCAGATCCTGGTCTTCGCGCACGTCCTGCAAATGTTCCTGCACATAGGCCCTGTCCACCACGACATGCGCTCCGGGCATTTCTGGCGCGTCGAAAGAGATGTCGGACAGAATTTTTTCCATGATGGTATAGAGACGACGTGCGCCGATATTCTCGGTACGTGAGTTTGTGTCTTCGGCAAAGGCCGCGATTTCCTCAAGGCCATCGTCCGTAAAGTTGAGGCGTATCTGCTCCGTGGCCAGCAGGGCTTCGTACTGCTTGGTCAGGGCGTTGTCCGGTTCCTTAAGAATACGCAAGAATTCTTCCCTTCCCAGGGCCTGCAATTCCACCCTTAAGGGAAAGCGCCCCTGTAGTTCCGGAATCATGTCAGAAGGCTTGCTGAAATGGAAAGAGCCTGCCGCAATAAAAAGGATATGGTCGGTGTGCACCATACCGTACTTGGTATTGATGACACTCCCTTCCACGATGGGCAGAAGATCGCGTTGCACGCCCTCTCGGGATATGTCCGAGGTGCGATTCTGGGAAGCACTGGCAATCTTGTCGATTTCGTCAATAAAAACGATGCCCGTCTGCTCCACTCGCTCCCTGGCTTTTTCCACAAGGGCGTCCTGGTCAACCAGCTTCGCCGATTCTTCCTGCACAAGTACATTGAAGGCCGCACGAACCTTCATCTTGCGACGGCTGCGTTTGGGCGGGAAGGCCTTGCTGAATACGTCCTTGACCTGATTACCCATCTGCTCCATGCCGGGGATGGCAAAGATGTCAATACTGCCGCCCTGTTCCACAACTTCCATTTCGACCTCGCGGTCGTCAAGAAATCCCAGACGGAACTGCGGTGCCAGCTTTTCGCGGGTGGAGGAATGCTCTTCCCCGCCGTAGGAGTTGGGCAAGAGCAAATCCATAAGGCGCGATTCGGCGGCCTGCTCGGCAGCCTTGCGCACGCGGGCATTTTCTTCTTCACGCACCAGGTTGACGCCGATCTCCATGAGGTCACGAATCATGGATTCCACGTCCCGTCCCACATAGCCCACCTCGGTGAACTTTGTGGCCTCCACCTTCACGAAAGGCGCTCCGGAAAGTTTGGCCAGCCTGCGGGCGATCTCGGTCTTGCCAACGCCTGTGGGGCCCATCATGATGATGTTTTTTGGCGAAACCTCGTCGCGCAGTTCCGGCGCAAGGTGCTGTCGACGCCATCGATTGCGCACGGCCACGGCCACCATGCGTTTGGCCTGTTCCTGCCCGATAACAAATTTGTCCAGTTCCGCGACAATACCACGTGGCGTCAATGTGCTCATGCTCAACTCCTGATCTGGCTCCACCGGCAAACCATCTTCACAGGTCACGATGCTAGCCTTTGAGACACTGACAAAGCAAGCAAAAAATGAGGATATGCCGCAAAGCTCCGGCCTTGCCGAACATGCTCCTGGTGGGGAAATATCTTCGTGCGTACCGGCGGCCTGTCGCCCCCCTCGAGTCCGAAGCCATGAAAACTTGCCTTTTCGTGTATGATTAGAGCGTTTTCAAAAAAGGTTAGGA
>JAGAEE010000180.1 GCA_017613295.1 Desulfovibrio sp.
AGACGGCGCGGGCACGACTCCATTGGCTGGCACGGACAAAGGTGGCGGCGGCCTTGGCGAGGTAGAGGCGGTAACGGGCCATGTCGCCCTTGCCCTTCCAGGCTGCGGCCATGCCAAGTTCTGCCTTGCCACGGATGAGAGCGCCGCGCAGAGCCTTCTGGAAGGCGTTGAGGGCATTGTTCCATTTGCCCTGTGCCAGGCATTGCATGCCCACGCGAAAATAGTCCTCAGGCGCACGAACGGGTTTGAGCAGTATGCCGTATGTGGCCAGGGCTTCATCAAAGGCCTTGGTATCGGGAAGCCGTTCTGCCCGTGCCAGTTCGGTAAGGGAGGGACGGGGGCCGCTCAGCGTTTCCATATGGGTTTGGAGTGTCCGCACGGAATAGGGGCGCGCTAGGAGGGCGCTCGCACCGCATCCCAGGGTCTTGAGCTGCTCCACCTCATTGTCGTGTGGCAGGATGAGCAGCACTGGCAAATCCAGCAACAGGGGGTGCAGCCGTACAATGGCACAAAATTGTTCGCCGCTCATGTCTGCCAGACGTTGCGTGCAGACTACCAGGTCGGGAAAAAAATTTTGGACGCCGGGTTTGAGTCCGGCAAGCAGCCGGCATGCGGCCACACCAGAAGTCATGTTCTCCACGCGACCCGCCCCGGCTTCACGGAGGGCCCTTTTGTCCAGATTGCCCATGGCCTCGCTTTCCGACAGAAGCAAGATGTCGAGCGGTCGTGGGGTGTCATGGTTGGACGTAGTCTGCGGCATGGGCGTACGCTTCCTTCAGAGGGCTGGGCTTGGAGCCACCGTTATAGCCGTATGGAGAGCGTTGCGCAAGGATACTCCGGGAAAGGTCGACGTGTCAGACAAAGGGAAGAATGTGGGCGTGATGCGCTCCCCCACCTGCAGCACGGGCAGAACCTATGAAGGAGGCATGGCAATACGGGCAATGCAGTTTGCTTCCCGTTCGTTCCAGCCGTATGAGAGCGCCTTCATCCTCATAGCAACGGGGACAGAAGGGACCCTGTGTCACATCGCCCGTTTTCAGCCAGTAGAAGCCGTCCCTGTTGAACAGGTTGCGAGCGAGTTGCAAGGCGTCTTCAAGGGTTTTCAAACGAATGTGGAGCATGTTCATTTCATCGCGAAGAGCGATGCTTCGAGACTGCACCTCCATGAGCAGGCGACGGGCTTTGTCAGCGTGTCCGGAGGCGAAACAATCGTCAATCTGTTTGAAAAGGCGGTAGTCCAGCATGGCATTTCCCCATTGCCCACCCTATCGGAATGACGTGGGAAAGCTTTAGGGGATGTTTGCCGGATGTTTTGGGGGTGTTAAAAGAAAAAGTTATAAATGCAATAAGTTATAGAAAGGAAAAAAATCAAGAAAAAGTCTGGACAAGTCGGCGCCCCATGAGACTGTGTTTTTTGGCTTGTGTGATGGAGACTGGCACCATTTGTCCTGTGTGGTCCCTACCCGCAGGCAATTCCACGTGAACGGGAATGCCGTAGGGGTCACGCCCCTGCCATGCGGGTTCCTCCCCCTGCCAATCCCTGGGGCTGCGGCCTTCAATGAGCAGGGTTGTGGTGGAGCCCGTGCGTTTTTCCAGCCACGCTCGGCCCAGATCGTCCTGAAGCTCCTGGAGTCGAAGCAGCCTGTCCTGCGCCACCTCGGCCGAAACTTTGTGAGGGAAAAGCACCGCTCTCGCCCCGGGCCTGTCCGAGTAGCAGAACGAAAAACTGGACATGAAGCCACACTCGCGCACCATGCGCAGTGTCGCCTGAAAGTCTTGCTCGGTTTCTCCGGGAAAGCCCACGATCAGGTCTGTGGAGAGCGCCAGGTCAGGCCTTGCCTTGCGCAGTTTTTCAACGAGGTTCAGGAAGTCCTTGCTGTTGTAGCGACGGCGCATGCTGGTCAGTATGGCATCTGAACCTGACTGCATGGGCAGGTGGAGACGGGGACACAGTTGTGGCAGTTCCTTAAAGGCCGCTATATCGTCGGGGCCCATGTCCCTGGGGTGGGGGGTGACATAGCGCAAGCGTTCCAGACCAGGCAGATTTGCCACATGGTGCAGCAGCTCGGCAAAACTTGTGCCGTCGCCGTTCTTGTCCCGTCCAAAGGCGTTGACATTCTGGCCGAGCAGGGTGATTTCACGCGCTCCCTCTGCGATGGCGTGGCGGCATTCCTCCAGTATGGCGTTGGAGCCTCGCGATTTTTGGCGCCCACGGGTAAAGGGCACAATGCAGTAGGAACAGAAATTGTCGCAGCCCTGCATGATATTGACATAGGCTGAGGGCTCCCCCTTGCCATCGGGGGCCGGCGCCGATTCCCGTTCCACATAGTGGTTCGTGAAGTCCAGCAGGTCAATACGCAAATCGGGTTCTTCCAGCAGGCGTTCAATGGCCTGAGGTGCGGCGGCAATGCCATCGCTGCCTGCTACCAGGCGCACCTGATGTTCCCGTTCAAAGAGGGCTTTCCCCAGCTGTTGGGCAACGCAGCCCGTCACACAGACCAGCACACGGGGATTGCCCCCGGTTGCCTGCCGAATGCGCCCCAGGGTACTCATGACCTTAAGCTCGGGTTTCTCACGCACGGAACAGGTATTCACCACCACCACCTGGGCCTCTTCCAGAGGGGTTTGCCTGAATCCGCGCGCGTAGAGGACACGCCCGAGCCACTGGGAGTCTCGCACGTTCATCTGACAACCGAAGGTGATGATATGGCAGGATTTGTCCAGCATGGGCTATTGTTCAATATCCATGGGAGTTTCGTACATGTTGGTGGGGCCTTCTTCTTCCAGAATGGCAACTTGCTCCTCCAGCCATTCGAGCATGGCACGGGCAGTGTGGTAATTGAGCAGAACGCGACTGTGGATGAAACGGTTCACCACGCGGACCTCCTGTTCCTCGGGCATGATCTCGTGGCCTATGGAACCGTCAGGCGCGATGATTTGTTCTGAATATGGGGGGAGGTCATCGCTTTCGTGGTAAAAATTCATTTCGATCTCGCCCTGAGGGTTGATGCCGCCCCAAACCCCATGGGCAGTCTGGAGACGTGCCTCGTCAGCCATCTGATACTGGTAACGGATCTTTGTGGGTGATTCCGCGTGATTCTTCATGATGCGTCCTCGGAATATGTTAGGCTGAAACCGCAGCTCTCTTGCTTTACAACTGGGCAGAACATGTGCTTATGACAAAATCCCCGTTCTGCCAAGTGGGAGGCGCCGACTAACGGCCTTGCCTCTTGACGCAGGGCGTGTGGTGAATACAATACTGTTGTTCTGTCTGTTTTGCCCTCTTCCGAGGCGTACACAAGGAGTCAGTGTGACCGAATCTGGCACAAAACCCTATGAATTGCGGCAACACGATATCCGTCCGTCTTTCAGTCTGGAAGCCTTCATGGAGATGAGCCATGAGACGCGCCTTGGCGGGGCTATTCTGGAGCGTCTCGTGGCCCTTTGGGAACAATGGCTGCCGGAGCTGCACGTATGCGAAATTGTTGCCGGCAAGATTTCCTATCTGGCGGTATGGCTGCCGGAATCTGTGGAAAAGACCGTTGACGACGCGTGGGAGAAGGCCGCCTCCGACGGTTTTATGTATAACAATCTCGCGCAGTTCATGTGCATGAGCGCCATCCAGGAAATGCTGCCCCAAGTGGAGGATGGCGGTTGTGCCCCCTCGCCCCGGCCCACGGAAGCACTACGGGCGGCGCTTGCCTCCCAGGGAT
>JAGAEE010000181.1 GCA_017613295.1 Desulfovibrio sp.
ACGTAATTACGACGTGTGCTTTGTCATCAGATATTGGCCCCTAAAAAAAGCCCGTGTAAAAACGGGCTTTTTTTTTTACACAAATTGGGAGGCCACCCAATGCGGCCTCCCGGCGGGCATTTCAGGGCCGAAGAGGCAAGCCCTGAAAAAAGACAGTCTCACTCCACAAGCTAGTCAGCCTGTTTACGGAGGAAACTGGGAGTTTCAAAATCGTCTTCAGAAAAAGTGAAATCCACGCCTCCAGACATATACGGCGGATGAGACTGCCCAAGAGCCATATGCTTGCGTACGTGTGCCGGTTGGCTCCCATGATCATCATAGCCCTGACGATGTGTCTGTTCATATTCCAGCCATTGGGAAACGGCCTCACGTCTGTCATTATACACCGGAGGCAGAGGTCTCTGCTGAAAAGATCCTTCCATCCCATGCGACGGCGCTGGCCTGAAACCCATTTCCTGCGGGTAGGCATTGACACCGCTGACGGGCATTACTGACTCACGCTGCTCGGGAAAACTGGTCACCTTAGCTTTTTGAACCTGTGATGTTTGAAGAGCCTCGGTCTGGGATTCTATGCCGGTGGCAATGACTGTCAGGCGTAGCTCGTCGCCGACATTATCATCGTAAAGAATGCCATAGATAATATTGGCCTCTTTGTGAGCCGCTTCGGCGATCATGGAACCGATCTCCTCCATTTCCTCAGCTGTGATGTCACCGGATGTCGTAATGTTGTAAAGCACCGCCTTAGAACTTTCCAGAGAAACATCTTCAAGCAATGGACTCATAATGGCTCTCTGAGTGGCTTCCCGAGCACGATTCTCACCGCTGGCGATACCCGTCCCCATAAGCGCCATACCCGATTCCGACATGACAGTCCGCACGTCGGCAAAATCCAAATTGATAAGTCCCGGAGCCATGATCACGTCAGAAATGCCCTTAACGGCAAAATACAAAACGTCATTGGCCTTTTGCAGCATTTCATGGAAAGGAGCCTTTTTGGGCGCAAAAGTCAGCAAACGGTCATTGGGAATGGTAATCAGGCAGTCCACCTGTTTCTTGAATTCCTCAAGACCGGCTTCGGCCGCACGCATGCGCTTGGCTCCCTCAAAACTGAAGGGTTTGGTGACTACACCAACGGTGAGAGCGCCCATTTCTTTGGCAACCTGTGCCACCACGGGCGCCGCTCCGGTGCCGGTTCCGCCACCCATTCCAGCCGTGACGAACACCATATCTGCATCGCCAATAGCATCGCGTATGCCATTTACGCTTTCCAAGGCCGCCTCGCGCCCCACAGACGGGTTGGCTCCGGCGCCAAGTCCCTTTGTCAACTTTTCTCCCAACTGTATCTTTATCGGAGCGCCATTCTTGTTCAGGGCCTGCATATCCGTATTGGCACACACAAATTGTACCCCCCGTATGCCGGAGGTGATCATCTGCTGCACCGCATTGCCGCCACCGCCGCCAACACCAAAAACCTTGATTTTGGCATTGCTTGCCAATGAGGTATCAATATCATCAATGATGGATTGAGACATACTCCTCTCCTCTGTGCCCAAATTGCCCGCTTGAGGCGTTTACGAAATATCGGAAAACCACTTTTTCATCCGCGCGAGAACATTTTCAAACATCCCTCTCTCGCTGCGTGTGGAAAATCTTTTCTGGCCGGAAAACTCTTTTTCGGCACCATAGCGTAAAAGTCCGACAGCTGTAGAGAACTTGGGGCTGTTGACCACATCTTTGAGACCGCCTACATTCCTTGGATAGCCAATGCGTGTCGGCAGGTTGAAAATTTGCTCGCTAAGTTCCTGACAGCCTTCTATGAGGGCGGAGCCGCCCGTCAAAACCACACCCGCAGCGATCATGCCTTTGCAACCAGAACGAGCAAGGGTCTGGTCCACCAGATAAAGTATTTCTTCCATGCGAGGTTCGCAGATCTCGGCAAGCACCTGCCTGGAAAGACGACGTGGTTCACGCCCGCCGACACTGGGTACCTCAATGTATTCATCATTGCGCACCATATCAGCGAGAGCAGAACCGTATTTAAGCTTAATCCTTTCTGCGGCGGCCACAGGCGTACGCAACCCTAAGGCTATATCATTAGAAAGATTTTGCCCTCCAAGCCCCAAAACGGCGGTATGCTTGATGGCGTCGTTGGCAAAAACCGCAATATCTGTCGTGCCACCACCAAGGTCTACGAGGGCCACGCCAATTTCCCGCTCTTCGGGCGTCAGAACGGCTTTGGCAGAAGCCAGCGACTCCAAGGCGATATCAGCCACTTCCAACTGACTGCGCTGACAGGAGCGCACGATATTCTGTGCGGAAGAGACGGCCCCGGTGACGATATGAACCATAACTTCAAGACGCACTCCCGCCATACCCAGCGGATCGGCAATGCCGCGTTGATTATCCACAATATACTCTTGTGGAAGTATGTGAATAACCTCGCGATCAGCAGGGATGGCGACGGCACGTGCGGCGTCCAAAGCGCGCTCTATGTCTCGCTGCGCCACCTCACCGCCCTTGACGGCAATGACTCCGTGGCTGTTGATTCCCATGATGTGACTGCCGGCAATACCAACATACACTGAATTGATTTTGCAACCAGCCATGTGCTCGGCGTCTTCAATCGCCTTGCGGATGGATTGCACGGTCTGATCAATATTGACCACAACACCCTTTCGCAGGCCAGTAGAGACACTCGTGCCGATGCCCAATACGTCCACTACCCCGGACTCGGCAAGTTCGCCCACGACGGCGCAAATCTTTGTAGTGCCGATGTCAAGGCCAACGATGAGCTCGGACTTGTTCATGTGCTACTCCTCAAAACAATAGACGCTACGCATGGCAATCGCCATAAGTTATGTCGGCTGATGAAACAAAACCCACACATTGCCATTGACAGAACGCACCTCACGAACCTGACGCAGTTCATGTCTGCGGGCCAAATCCCCCAGTGCCATACCCAATCGAACTATGTTGCCATCCCAATCGTCTGTAGAAATGGAAAGACGCATCTCCCTGTCTTCCATGTACACCTCAATACCCTTCCCGGGACTGAGAGTTATGGAGGAAATCGCTCCCATTTCCATGGGCAATACGCCCTGCTTCATGCCCTGCACCAGACGAAGAATATACGGTATGTCTCCCTCGGCACCGGCAAATACATGCAATGTTGGCAAGGAAAGAAAATTTCTGCTCTCCACTGGTGCGATAATCTCGCCTTTCTCATTGGCATAATACAATACGCCATCCCGCTGAATCCAGAACGAAGGCATACGTTCCTTTAACTTGATCACAAACCTGTCCGGCAAGAGTCGCTTGACAGAAACTTCCTCCACCCAAGGTGTTTGTCGTAAATTCATTTCAACCTTGGCAATACTCACAGCAAGGCAATTGTCACCCTCATGAACACCACCGTATTCCAGCACCATTTCCCGTGAAAGACGCACATTACCACTGACATCAATATGTCTTGTGACAAAAAAATCGCTGGTCACAGCCTTGTTGTATAGCCAAAGTGAAGAATAGCACATACCAACAAGCACACATACAAGCCCGGCAAGTATCCCAAACAAAACTGCCAGACTTTTCACGCTCCACACGACATGCATGCGATCGGCGCCGCCCTTCAACACCTGCAACCAACGGAGCATCTTCCACTTATGAGATATTTCCGATGGCCGCGACACACGCGTAAAGGTATTTCGACTTCGCCTTGCACTTTTTTTCAGCGCAAAAGGCATGGCACTATCCTGACCTCAGGCTCCAGCTCAATGCCAAATTGCCGATGCACGGCATCCTTGGCTTCCTCCATAAGTTCAAGAGCCGCCGTTGCACTGCCCTTGCCTTCATTGATCAAAAAATTGGCGTGTAATGTTGAAAAAGCCATCCCGCCCATACTTTTTCCTTTAAATCCAACCAAATCCAGCAATTTTCCGGCGGGCATTGCTTCGGACGGATTTTTAAATACACAGCCTGCGCTCCACGCCGTCACAGGCTGTTTAGACTTTTTCTTGAAAAAGTTGTGACGTATGGATTCAGTAATGGCCCTCTTTTCTCCTTTGGTCAAGCAGAATGTGGCACTGAGTACAATGAAATCTTCACAGCTGTTCGGAATGCTCATACTGCGATATCCCAAAGCCAACTCAAAAAACTGACATTGTCGAATCTCTGTTCCTGTAAGTATTTCTATAGAATGAAGATGTTCTCCAGTCTCCGTGCCAAACGACCCGGCATTCATGACAACGGCCCCTCCAACACTGCCCGGTATGCCTGCCAACCCCTCCAATCCAGAAAGGCCATGTGCCATGCAAAACCGGAGCAATCTGGACAAGGGAATTCCCGCTCCAGCGCGCACATATACTTTGCCATTCGTTTCGGCTGTCACTTCCGGCCCTTCTGTAAGGCATGGACGCACCAGTACGAGAGGCAATTTGCCGTCTCTCGCCAAAATATTACTACCAGCACCCAACACCAAAATCGTCCCACCAAGCCTGCGTAACCTTTCTGGAAGAAGAAAGGCGTCATCGCGACTCTCCAGAATCACCTCAGCAATGGCCGTACCTCCCACACGCATTGTGGTTCGTGCGGAAAAATCGGGACAGGCGATCTCACGCATGATCACGCCCCTCAATCCATGCTGGTCCTAGTCGCGTGATACTTCCGGCACCCAATGTTAACAGCACATCCCCTTCCTGCAAAAGTGAAGGCAATGCCACGGCCATGGCGTCGAGCGTCTGAAAATATTCCACAGGCGTTTTCGAAACCTGGCGTATGCCTTGTGTCAAACTCTGCCCAGAGACTCCGGGGATGGGTTTTTCCGACGCGGCATAAATTTCTGTCAACAGCAAAAGGTCAGCCACTTCAAACACTTTGCAAAATTCTCCAAAATGGGTTTGCGTGCGACTGAAACGGTGCGGCTGAAAGGCAACTACCAGTCGTCTGTGGGGAAAAACCTGACGAGCTGTGGTTAAAGTAGCCGCAATTTCTGTGGGATGATGGCCATAGTCGTCCACCACTGTCACTCCGTCTCGCTCACCCTTGAATTCAAAACGTCGCCCCACACCACCGAACTTGTACAAACCCAGCGCACATTGTTCGAAGCCAATATCGGCCTGAAGAGAGGCCCCTATGGCGGCCAAAGCGTTTAGAATATTATGCCGTCCAGGCTGTGGAAGACTGACCTCACCCAGCTTGCGTCCCTCATAAAGCACAGCAAAGTGATTACGTGGTCCGCTCTCCAGAGGTTCTGCCCGCAAGACATTATCCTGGGCAAAACCATAAGTCAGAACAGGACGCTTGACCCGGGGCAACAAGGCTCTCACTCCGGGGTCGTCACCACAAACCACATTCATGCCATAAAAGGGAACATTGTTCATAAACTGCACAAAAGCTTCATCAATGGCTTCACGCGTCTTGTAGTAGTCCAGATGGTCCTCATCCACATTTGTCACCACGTTGATGATAGGCAACAGGCAAAGAAAGGAACCGTCGGACTCGTCTGCCTCGGCGATGAGATATTCGCCTTGCCCTAGATGGGCATTGGTGCCATAAGCGTTCAGTCTTCCACCAATGATTACCGTCGGATCCAATCCGGCTTCGTCAAAGATTGAAGCGGTCAGTGATGTAGTGGTGGTTTTCCCATGCGTCCCCGCAATAGCCACACCCTGGCGAAGGCGCATGAGTTCTGCCAGCATTTCAGCACGAGGAATGATGGCAATATTACGACGCCTAGCCTCCACCAATTCCGGGTTGTCAGCACTGATAGCCGTCGATTTTACAAGAACCTGTACGTTTCCAACATTTTCCGCAGCATGGCCCACAGCCACACGCGCTCCCAACTCCCGCAAATGCCGCACTACCGCAGAATCACTCATATCGGAACCAGAGACTTCGTAGCCCAGATTGAGAAGAATCTCGGCAATGCCGCTCATGCCAGCCCCGCCTATACCAACCATATGAATCTTTCTGATTTTGCTGTTCATAGATACCCTTTGTGAAAATCATCCTGACGGGCACGTGTCAAAAACAGAAAAGACTCCATTTGAACATGCCCGAAAAACACTATTTGCGGCCCATATTCACCGTTTCTTCCAACACAGCAACCACTGAAGATGCTGCATCGGGTCTGGCGCAAGCCAAGGCTGCACGCCCCATGCGTTCGCGTTCCCGATGATCGTGCAACAATCGCAAAAGCACGTTTTCCAATTCCCTTTTTTCCATATCCTGCTCTGGCACAAGGATTGCTGCGCCACAACGCTCCAGCGCCGCAGCATTTCTTGTCTGGTGGTCATGTATGGCATGAGGGAACGGCACCAGTACTGATGGCAGACCAGCGGCACAAAGCTCTGCCACTGTACTTGCCCCTGCTCGGCACAGGACCACATCGGCCCAAGCATAAGCTTCAGCCATATTGTCAATAAAGGCAGTGGCACATGTACTTTCATAACCGGCTCTAGTGTAGGCTTCGCGTATGGCAGCCTCTTCCCTCTCTCCGGTCTGATGCCACAAATGAACCCCCGCAGCACGGAAATTTGCCAGATGCTCTACCATGAAGGCATTGAGAGAATGCGCTCCCTGCGAGCCTCCCACAACCAACAAATGTTGCGAGTCCACACATGCCGTTTTTCGTTCTAATTCCCTCACTGCAGCACGAACGGGATTGCCCACAAGCACACATTTGGAGGCTTTGAAACCCTCCGTTTGTGGCAAAGAAACACATACCCTGCGCGACAGTCGTGCCAAAAATCGGTTGCTCGTGCCCGCAATGGCATTCTGCTCATGAAGGACGCATGGTACACCAAGCAGCCAACCGGCAAACATGGGGGCAAAAGCAGCGTATCCGCCGAAACCAGCCACCACATCTGGTCGAAACTCGCGTATAATCCCTACCGCCTGACTTACGGCCACGGCCATATGCAACGCGGCACCCACCGCTCTCGCACCGCGTCCAAGAATCCCTCGGACGTGTAGGCCCCTAAATGGCACGCCCGCCTTACCTGCCAGGCGTTTTTCAGGTCCATAGTGCGACCCCACAAACAGAAGGGCTATATCCGATTGACGACGCCGCAATTCCTCAGCCACGGCGAGGGCAGGGAAAATATGCCCACCTGTACCACCAGTGGTCAACAGCACCCTATTCATGTAGCGTCCGCCGTGCGTGAAAAATTCATGAGCAATCCCACACAGAGCATGGTTGCTAGAAGATTGCTGCCGCCATAGCTCATCAATGGCATGGGAACCCCTTTTGGCGGTGCCACGCCCATGACCACTGCCAGATTCATCACCGCCCCCATGGCCAAGATGACGGTTATACCGAAAGCCGTTAAACGATCACGCAAAATGCGTTGCCTCATAATAATCTTGTAACAACGCCAGAAGAGTAGCGCAAAAAGTATCATCACAACACTTACGCCAACAAAACCCAGTTCTTCGGAAAGCACAGCCATGATAAAATCATTGTGTGCTTCCGGCAGATAGAACATTTTCTGCTTGCTGGCACCGATACCTACACCGAAAAAACCGCCAGAACCTATGGCCAACAGGGATTGTACCAACTGATAACCGGTATTGTGAGCATCCTGAAAAGGGTCCAGAAAAGCCAGAAGACGACGCATACGATACGGAGACGAAATGGCCAGAGCTATGGCCCCCGCTACGGCAAGAGCCAAAGAAAAAAATAAATAGATAAATCGCGTACCCCCCGCTATGCACATAAAAAAAAGAAGGCTCGCCAAAACTACCGCACTGCCGAAATCCGGCTGAAGCAAGAGCAGAAAACAGAAAACTCCAGTCACAGCAAAGGGAGGGATGACCCCACGGCTGAAAGTTTTAATGATATCCTGCTTAGCACTCATGAAATAGGCAAGATACAAAGCGAGGGCAATCTTAACGAACTCCATGGGCTGCACGGAGAAAAATCCCAGTGGTATCCAGCGCTTGGCCCCGTTGATGGAGGGCGCCAATGGCGAAAGGGTAACAAGAAGCAACGCCAGGGCCAAAAAAAGGGCCGGATACTGCATCTTGTACAACCAGTTTCGTGGTAAAAGCGCTGCTCCCCACAGAGCCACTCCTCCCATGCACGCAAAGAGCAACTGTCGCTTGAAAAAATGATATTTGTCACCGTTGACCTGTTCTGCAACTATGCCACTGGCAGACAGTACCATAATCAATCCGATGGACAATATGACAAGCATGATGGTAAACAGCCACCAGTCAAAACCACCGAGAGATGACACTTCACCAACGCTTTTCTTGTCACCAGCATTCATTTGCGTCACATGGTCTTCAGTTTCAAAAACATTCTTCATGAGAGACCTCTCACAATGCGTCTGAAGTCTTCTCCACGCTCCTCGTAATTTCGGTAGAGATCAAAGCTGGCCGTTGCCGGTGCCATCAGGATCACGTCCCCTGACTGTGCATTGGCCGTAACAAATCTCACGGCAGGTTCCAGTGTCTCATGCCAAGTTATGGGCACCAGCTTTTGCCAGGCCTTTTCAAAATGTTCACGGCTTGCTCCAAACAGAGCCACCTCACGTACCTTCTCTTTTACAAGGCTAGCCAATGATGTCAGGTCGCCGCCTTTGAACTTGCCGCCACACAGCAAACGCACAGGTCTGTCAAATGCCTCACGGGCCACTTTCAGCGACGAGACCGTTGGACACTTGGAATCATTTATATACAGCACTCCATTTCGTTCAGCCACACGCTCCAATCTGTTAGGAAGGGGAGCAAACTGCTCCACGGCACGAGCTGCGTTAGCTTCTGTGACTCCAAAAAGTCGGCAGGCCTGCCAGGCAGCCTCTTCATTGAAACGATTGTGTGCCCCAAACAAACGACTATGAGGAAAGCGTCCTCCCCCGTTCACAAATACTTTGCGTGCCTTCAGATTGTGTTTTTGGGCCTCCTCTTTCAGGCTTTCCCCCAGCACGGCCAAGTCCCCTTCATCCTGGCAACGGAAGAGTCTGAATTTTGCTTCTGTATATTCCTCCATATCTCTATGATAATCCAAATGATTTGGCGTGATGTTGAGCAAAATGCCCGCCTTGGGACAAAAGGTGCTGCATGCCTGAAGCTGGAAACTGGAAACTTCAACCACCAGCACATCCGCCTTATGCCCGCTCAGGACATATTCGGAAAGAGGTGTGCCAATATTGCCCCCCAAAAATACGGCATATCCCTGTGCATGTAGCATGGCAGCCGCCAAAGAGGCTGTAGTGGTTTTGCCACTTGTCCCCGTAACAGCCAAAACGGGCTCTGAATCAAGGAAACGCCAGGCAAGTTCCATTTCTGCCAAAATTTCAGTGGCTTCTGTCGTCACAAGCCCCTCAAGACGTGCCACTGGCATGCCTGGACTTGGCACAACCCATGATGCATCCTCAAACTGGCGCGGTTCATGCGCCCCCAATTGTACGTCCACTCCAAGAGCTTTCAGTTCAGCAGCCAATTGTTCTCGACCAGACATGGCCCTTGGATTGCTGTCAAGCAAACGAACTTTGGTTCCCGCACGACGCAACAATCGGGCAGCAGCTATTCCAGAACGGCCGGCACCCACAACAACGGCTTGTTCACCGCTTCGCATGCGCCGACCACGCATTTTCTCCAATGCCATATGTCTCTCCCCAAACTGTTGTGAAACGAGCTAACGCAATTTCAGGACAGAAAGCGCCACAAGTCCAAGCAAAATAGATGTAATCCAAAAACGAATGATAATTTTGGATTCCGGCACACCCTTGAGTTCAAAATGGTGGTGTAACGGTGCCATGCGAAAAATTCGTTTACCACCCGTCCAACGAAAATAGCTCACCTGTAAAATGACCGATAGCGTTTCAGCCACAAACAGGCCTCCAACCACGGAGAGCACCAATTCCTGTTTACACAGCAGGGCCAAATAGCCCAATGTTCCACCAATTGCCAAAGAGCCCACGTCTCCCATAAAAACCTGAGCCGGATACGCGTTGAACCACAAAAATCCCAAGCCGGCCCCCACCAGAGCGGCACAAAAAACCGTCACTTCACCCACACCCGGCATGTAGGGGACAAGAAGATAGTTGGAAAAACGGGCATTACCCGTTATATAGATAAAGATGGAAAAAACGAGACAGGCCACAATGGATGGACCGATGGCCAAGCCATCCAAACCATCCGTCAAATTTACGGCATTGGATGCGGCTACCATGACAAAAACGCCGAAAGGCAAATAGAAGATTCCCAAATCAAATGTCACCTCTTTGAAAAAAGGAATGGTGAGCTTGCTGCTGTAATGAGAATCGACATACAAAAGCACCATGGCCACACAAGCCACGGCAAATTGTCCAGCCATCTTGGCTCTTCCTGAAATACCCCTGTTCTGATGATGACGCAGTTTGGTCATGTCATCCCATAAGCCTACCGCTCCAAAACCGACAAACACCAGCAATGCCTGCCACACGTAGACATTTGTGACATCTGACCACAACAGCATACTCACTGCCAGGGAAAACATCATGAGCAGGCCACCCATGGTAGGAGTGCCAGCCTTGGCAGCATGTGCAGCAACATCCTCATGAATGTATTGACCGCATTTAAGACGGCGCAGCCAGGCAATAAAACGAGGTCCCAACAGAATGGAAAGCACGAGAGCTGTGACTAGTGCCGCAAGAGAACGGAAGCTGATATAACGGAAGACGTTGAGCGCCGACCATTCCGAAGTCAGGGGAAAGAGAAGATTGTAAAACATGCGCCAAGTTCCGTCTTTTTGGTAAAGGTTAGACAGTGCCCAAAATAGTTCCCTTGCCAGCACTGATGTTATTTTCTTTCAATAACAGGCAGTTATATTTTTTTATAAAAATTTATCAAAAAAATCTAGATATGATAATGTGACTTTACCACCGCTGAACATTCCCTTACTCCCATATTGCTATCATCCAATCAGGACTGACAACAAATTTTCCATATGATTGCCACGTGATCCCTTAAATAACACTACCCCACCAGGATGAGTCATGGGGAAGAGCTTCTTCCAGGCACGGGAAAATTGATTCTCATCTTCAATCGGCATCCAAAAGCCTTGATACCCCCCAGAGTTCAGCCCCAAACGCACGGAGTCCGCATGCCCACCTTTCCAAAAAACGGCGACAGGTTTCAATCGGGCAAGATGTCGTCCCAG
>JAGAEE010000023.1 GCA_017613295.1 Desulfovibrio sp.
CGCGGCTCGAAATAGTCCACCCCTCCCAGTCCCACACATCGGGGGCAGGCTCCCTGCGGTCCGTTGAAGGAAAAGAGCTGTGGGCTGGGCGCGGGCAGCGATATATGACAGTGCGGGCACACCGACGTGGTGGAGTGCATGGTCTCCCGCCCCGTGCCGTCGGGCATGGGTTCGTACAGGATAAGACGCCCGTCGCCGTAACGCAGGGCCAATTCCACAGAGTCGGCCAGCCTGCCCCGAATGCCCTCCTTGTTCACAAGGCGATCCACGACCAAATCAATGGAGTGCTTTTTATTCTTTTCCAGAGCTGGGACGTCGTCCAGCGTGGTGAATACCTTGTCCACCCGTACACGGGCAAAACCCTCTGCCTTGAGCTTGGCGAATTTGTCCTGATGCGTTCCCTTCTGCAATTCCACGAGAGGCGCCAGCACCATGAATCGGGCTCCCTGAGGAAGGTTCATGATATCGGCAATGATCTCGTCTGCGGCACGCGCTTCTATGGGCCTGCCACAACGGGGACAGTACGTGCGCCCCAGTCTGGCGAAGAACACGCGCAAAAAATCGTAAATCTCTGTCACCGTCCCCACAGTGGATCGGGGATTGCGCGAGACGCTCTGCTGCTCCAACGAAATGGCCGGAGAGAGCCCCTCTATCCTTTCCACATCGGGTTTGTCCATCTTTGGCAAGAACTGGCGGGCATAAGCCGAAAGCGATTCCACATAGCGGCGTTGCCCTTCAGCGTAGACGATGTCAAAGGCAAGGGTCGATTTTCCCGAACCTGAAGGGCCACAAACGACCACCAGTTCGTCTCGGGGGATGTCAAGACTGATATTTTTAAGATTGTGCTGACGCGCTTTTTCAATATGAATGCAAGGCTTGTGTGTTTTCATCTGAGTTGTAGGGCTAGAAGGATGAGGGTTTCTAACAATGTAGGCTATTTTTCCAGCCAAATCGCATAGGCGTCCTCCAACTCCGTCGCGTTCATGCGCGGGGTCGCATACATTCCGGCAGCCTCGCGCTGACGTGCGGCTTCAGCCAGAATGATGGCCGCCGCCACTGAAACATTCAGACTCTGGATCATGCCATACATGGGGATGTACAGCTCACCGTCGGAGGCGCGCAGCAGTTCCCCCTCCACACCGCTGTGTTCATTGCCCATGATCACGGCTGTAGGGCTGGCGAGATTCCATTGACGCAAGGGGCGTGCTTTGGGGCTGAAGGATGTGGCAAGCACCTGCATGCCACGGGCACGCAAACTTTTCAGCATTTCCTCGCCATCCTTATGCCTTACGCTTTCCACCCACTTGCGGGCAGAAGCCGAAGTCTTGCGTCCCAGAACGGGAAAGGGGGTATCCGTATAGTACAAATGTACCTGACTGACGCCAAAGGCGTCGCATGAGCGATAAATGGCCGACACATTATGGGGATCGTGAATATTGGCAAGTACCAGGGTGAGATCCGGCTGACGGTGGCGTAACACCTCCATAAGGCGAGCCTTACGGCGTTCCGTGGGATCCTTGGACATGAAACATCCCTGCTTTCCGCACAGACGCGGGGTTAGACAACACGCAGGTCGTGCAGCGCGTTCAGCACGTCCACCACGGGCAACGTTTCCAGACAGCGTGTGTACGGCTTGTGATACTCGAAACCAAGATTAAGATACGCACATGTTCCCTTGCGGGGCAAAAGCGCACGTACTCGCGGCCCCACCGGCCCCCAACGCAAGGGATTAGTCGGTCCGTGCAGACCCACGGTGGGAGCGCCAGCCAGGGCGGCAAGATGCATGGTGCCGGTATTGACTGAAACCACCCCGGCCGCTTTGGCAAAAAGTGCGCCCATACATCGCAGAGAAATCCTGCCAGCCAGCGAACGCGCCCGACAGTGGGGGAAGGCGCGTAAAAATGCCGCGTTGCGCTGCTCATCAGACGGCCCACCGGTCAAATAGACGGTGCAACCACGATGAGACAGTTCGGTTGCCAGGTTGGCCCAGCAAGCCTCCGGCCATTCCTTGAGTTCGGCGTGGACACCGGCAGGCCACATGTGCAGATAGACACGGCGCTGCTCTTCAGCACACAGGTCAGCGCGCAAGTCAGCCGGCACATCCGGTAACGGACTGTCGGGCAATGCCAGACGCGGGAGGCCCGTCAGGTCCGAAAACAGCACACGTCCCAACGCCAGAAAGTTTTCCACCTCATGCCGGTCGTTGCGGTGAACTACCCTGTACGTATAGCCCAGGGATCGATGTTGCCCGGGCGTGGCGAACCCCACGGTGACCTTTGCTCCAGAAAGATTGCTGAGTATGGCCCCAAGGCGGGCCCATTGTGTGCTGTCTACCAATACGTCAAATTGTTGTGAGCGCAGCCAGGAAATCATGGACGGGATTTCACGCACTCCAAAGGTGGCATTGTTGTCAATCCCGGGTACCAGTTGGGCGGCGGCAGCGTTGGCGCGAGACGTCAGTATGGCCAGATGCGCGTAAGGCAGGCGTTGACGCAGGGCCGTCACCAGGGAAGAAAGCAGCAGAACGTCGCCAATAGCTCCCAGGCACAAAAAACCCAATCGCTTCACCTCCGGCACGGTGACAGAACGACGACGCAGGGCGGCCGAAACGCAGGCCAGGGGTATACCGGCCCAGTAGTCCAGTTGACGCTGCCAGCTGTTGCCCCTTTCGCCCATCAGTACGCTCCGTAGCCGGTAAGCACCACAGGCACCGTCCGTGCCAGAATCCACAAATCCATCCAGACAGACCAGTTGTTGATATAATAGCGGTCGTAGGCCACTCGCTCTTCATAGGTCGTATTGTTCCGTCCGGAAATTTGCCACAAACCGGTAATACCCGGTCGCACCATGCAGTATTCCTCATAGACCGGTCCGTACTTCTGCACTTCTGACGCCACGATGGGACGTGGTCCCACCAGACTCATGTCGCCAAGAACCACATTGATCAGTTGCGGCAGTTCGTCCAGACTCAATTTTCTCAAAAAATGCCCTACCCTGGTGATGCGGGGGTCGTCCTTCAATTTGTGATCGTGTTCCCACTCCGCACGTAGGGCGGGATCGTCCTCCAGCAATTTGCGGAGTACAAGATCGGCATCGGCTACCATGGTGCGAAATTTGAAAATGCGCACTTCCCGTCCATGACGTCCAAGGAG
>JAGAEE010000182.1 GCA_017613295.1 Desulfovibrio sp.
ACCTCGGATGATATCGACACCTGCCTTCTGGAATTTCAAGGTCAGTGCCTGGAACATTCTTCAGCGGTTCTTGTCTCAATTCTCACAGGCTGGGCAGAAAAATCTGAAGTTCTGGCCGTTGTTGAAAAGGTACACAAGTTTTTGCCTGAGGCCATCATTGTCGGCAGTTCGACGTCGGGCGAAATTTGGTGCGGCACGATGTCCGAACACAGGACAGTTGTGCATTTCATGGTTTTTTCCACGACAAGGTTGAAGGCTCACGCTATAGACTTTGCCACCACTTCTTCCGAGGGGGTATCGTCAATATTGACGGCCTGTCATGCTCAGGAAGAGCCTGTCGGCATAGAGCTCTTGATCGCCAGCAATGGTATGAGAACCTATGATTTCATTGCAAGATTAAAAGAGGTGCCGTCAAAGATATCGATTTTCGGGGGCATTGCTGGCAGCACGGATGGAGCTGAACCCTATGTGTTTGCTGGGGGAAAGTTCTTGCGTGAAGGGGCCGTGGCCATCATTTTTGCAGGAAGCGACTTGACGGTTCAGGTTACGGCAAGCCAGGGCTGGCTCCCCCTTGGACCATGGTTTTGTATTACGGAGATGAAGGCTGAAAATGTTATCGTGAAGCTTGATAACCAGCCGGCACACCAAGTTTACCAAAGATATCTTGACATCTCCCGTGAGGAATTGGAGCGCGAAAACTCGCTTTTCCCGCTGTTGTTAGAACGTCATGGGCAACGTCTGTTGCGCTTGCCCGTTTCTGCGACAGATGAGGGAGCTCTGGTAATGAGCGCTGATTGTCGTCCTGGCGAACGGGTACGGCTGACCTATGGCGATCCCAGTGAAATTCTTGACGCATGCCATGCCATGCATAAGAAAATCGGCGAGTTCGGGCCACAAGCCATTCTGTTGTTCAACTGTGTTACCCGTCGTTTCTTTCTGCACGGATTGACAATACAGGAGTTGTTGCCTTTCCAGAACGTGGCGCCTTGCGCTGGATTTTATACCGGAGGAGAAATCGCAAGGATGGACGATGGTGAGACATCCCTGCTGAATATGTCATTGGTTTCCGCAGCGTTTCGAGAGGGAGACGGAGAAGATCTTGCGACAAGAATACTTCCTTTTTCGGCGACAACGAAAACGCTGACGGGTACCATGAAATTGATGAAACACCTGACGCATTTCATCGCCGAAGTGTCAAAAGAGTTGGAAGAGAAAAACGACCAACTCGCAGAACTTGCTACTACGGACAGGTTGACACGTTTGTACAACCGTGGGGAGATTGAATCCATTGTTCAAAAGACGCTTGATGATTACCGAAAGGAGAAATTTCCCCTGTCAGCTATCATGATGGATTTGGACAACTTCAAAAAGGTTAATGACGTTTTCGGTCATGACATGGGCGATCAGGTGCTGAAATGGGCAGGCGAGGTGTTGCGGAAGAGCATTCGTCGAAGTGACGCAGCCGGGCGTTGGGGAGGGGAGGAATTTTTCATTATCCTGCCTGGGGCATCGCTTGAGATTGCAAAAGATGTGGCCGAGCGTATTCGGCAAGGGCTTGCCTGCGAATTTACGCTGCCTGACGGCAAACGGATCACTGCCAGCTTTGGCGTTGCAGAATTTTCTGACAGTAGCTCATACATTGATTTTTACAGATTGCTGGATGCCAACCTCTACCGTGCCAAGCAGACGGGAAAAAACCGCGTCTGTTCAGGAGAATAACGATCCCACGATTTCACGGGTAACGTCATGGAAGAGGGCCGTGTCTGGCAAAAAGATCTTGCCAGCGGAGTTTAATGCCCGGTGATGCTGTATTTTTTCAGCTTGTATTGTAAGAGGCTCTTGGAAATGCCAAGGTATTCCGCCGCCTTGACCTGCACAAGATCCGCCCGCACCAGTGCCCGGCGAATAAGCGCTGCCTCAATTTTTTCCAGTGTGTCAGCCAGGTCCAGTTGCACTGGCAGCAGATCCACAGCACTTTTGAACTGCGATTCCTCATCGCGGATTTCTGCGGGCAGATTGTCCACTTCAATAACGTTGCCAGGCACCAGCACGAGACAGCTTTCCACAACGTTTTCCAGCTGGCGGATATTGCCGGGCCATTCAAAGCCGGTCAAGTAATTGAGTGCCTCGGTACTGAAGGTCTTGAGCGGCATGGCGTTTTCGGAACAGACTTTTTCCACGAAATGGGCCACAAGCAGGGGAATGTCCTCACGACGTTCACGCAGTGGGGGAAGGGGAATCTGCACCACATTGAGACGATAGTACAAATCGTCGCGAAAGACGCCCTTTTCCACAAGAGATGCGAGATCTTTATTGCTGGCTGCGACCACGCGAATGTCTACCTCGATTTCCTCACCACCACCCACAGGTTCGAAGCGACGTTCCTGCAGCACACGCAGAAGCTCGACCTGCAAATCTGGGGTCAGTTCCGCAATTTCATCCAGAAAAAGCGTGCCACCGTCGGCCTGTTCGAAGCGTCCGCGCCTCATGGCCACGGCACCGGTAAAGGACCCCTTCTCATGGCCGAAAAGCTCGCTTTCCAGAACTCCTGGGTTGAGGGCCATGCAGTTGACAGAAACGAAGGGTTTGTCCTTGCGAGGGCTTGTATAGTGGATGGCACGGGCCACGAGTTCCTTGCCAGTGCCGGACTCTCCCGTGATGAGTACGGTGGAGCGACTGGGAGCGGCACGTTCCACCATGAGCAACACGTCACGGATGGCCTTGCTTCGTCCTACGATTTTATGCACGCCATAGCGGTCTTCCATGGCTTCTTGAAGCAGGCGGTACTGACGGTGTGCGTGTGATAGCTCCACAGCGTTGTGGATGGAAAGTAGCATTTCGTCATTGGAAAAGGGCTTGGTAATATAGTCGAAAGCGCCGTCTTTCATAAGTTCAACTGCACTTTCAATGGAGCCAAAGGCCGTCATGACGAGCACCGGTATGTGCGGCCAGTTTTTCTTGACCCGCTCAAGGACCTCCCTGCCTGTCACCTTGGGCATCTTCATGTCGGTCACGACGACGTCAACCTCACTTTCACCCAGGAAGGCTAGGGCTGTTTCTGGATCACTTATGGCAATAACGCCGTACCCCTCGTCCTCCAGCAGAGTCTGGAGTACCAGTAGGTAATTTTTTTCGTCGTCGATGATCAAAAGCTGGGCTTTTTCGCTCATGATGTATCCTGCAAGGTTTCACAGCGGGTGAAAGGTGGGTGTTGCCAGGCCCATGTCAAAACGCCTCTTAGACTTCTGAAGAGGCGACTGCTGGCAGCCGTACCCGAACTAATGCTCCGCCTTCTGGCCCATTGGCGAGTTCTATGCTGCCACCGTGACTGACGATGATGGATTGCACGATGGGCAATCCCAGCCCTGTTCCACCGTCCTTGGTGGTGAAAAAGGGGTCGAGCAGGTTCGGCAGAGTGGCGGTGTCAAAGCCTGGACCGGAATCCAGAAAATCCAGCCGTATGTGCCCTTCACTATCGACCATGCCCTTGATGCGCACAATGCCGGGGCCGTCCATGGCCTGCTGACCGTTGACTAGGATATTGTAAAAAGCCCGGTACAGCAAATCCTTGTCGCCATGTATGAAAAGGTTGCTCTCGCACTGTCTTTCAATGGCTATCTTCCGTCGCATCCAGTCCCCTTCTAAAAACGCCAGAGCCTGATCCAGAACCAGGTTGACGTCCACCAGATCCTGACGTGGTTGGCGAGGGCGGGCATAGTCCAGAAAGTCATTGACCGTTTGAGAAAGACGGACGGATTCGTCATAAATGGCTTCCAGAATACGGCGTGTGCCTGCGTCGGCCTTGTCAGTCCGGCGTTGGAGTAGTTCGGCACTGGAGCGGATGATGCCCAGAGGATTGCGTATTTCGTGGGCGATGCTGGCTACGACGCGCCCCATGCTGACCAGACGTTCGTTGCTGTGAATCTGGTTTTCCAACTGTCGCGTCTTGTTCATGCGGTCCGCCAGAACGCGTTCCGCACGATGTATGAGCATGAGCAACAGGCCAAACATGATCACGGAAGACATGAGGCACATGACCACAATAATGCCCTGAAAGGTCAGTACGCGTTCGTAATCGTCGGTAATGTCCTGGGTTAGTTCCAATGCGCCCATGATAGGGGCCCTCCCTCCAGGGGAAAGAGGTTCGCCGCGTAAGGGGTAAAGGATACGTAGCTGAAAGGATCCCGGAGCCAGCGGGATTCGGAATGGCGCCTGCCATTCGGGAATGGAAGTGAGAATTTCCGATTTGGATGAACCTTCGTATAGTATGGTGTCCAGATATTCCGGAGCCAGACCCGACCGTCCCAGGTCTTCCTTGTTGGTGGAATAGGCGGCGCGCCGTGAAAAATCGTAGATGCGCAGGCGTTGTAGTGGCAACCCCTGGATGACGGAGGTAACCACCTGATCCAGCCTTTCGTATTGTTCAGCCTGCCGCAGGGCAATATGACCGTAAGCCATGAGCGTGGGCACGGCAAAACGGCGGAAGATCTGGCTGTTCAGGTTTTCCACCAGCTGCTGGGCGAATTCCTGTTGTCGGGTGAGCAGTGTTTCCCTTGCGGAGTTGGAGATAAAGAAGGAAAGACCCAGACTCGTCAGCAGAATGATGAGAAGAGAGAGCCATGACAGTGTGCGCGCATAACTGGGGAGGGCGCTTTCCGTATCGACGCTTGGGAGGTTGTGTTCGCTGCCTTGTGCGAGTCTTGCCTCCTTGTCGGCATTGGTGTCAGACATGCGTTTGCCTTATGCCGGGAGGTCGGTGCAACGCAGCCTGCACGAAGCTTCCCGGCGCAGTTCTCGCACGTAGCTGCGATTCTTTTGCAGGTAGAAGGCCAGAGCCCGCGCAAAATCTTTGTTGAGCAGACCGTCCAGAATGAGGGTACTGATCTCTCGCTCCAGCGTGAGCAGGGCATGCATGGCCATGATGGCCCCGCGTTCCTCCGGCGGTGCAGCGCACATTTTGCGCCAGAACACCTCGCGAGCCCGTGGCTGGTAGTACCACATGTACATCATGTCCAGGAGGTGGACCACGGCCTGGCGTGCCACGGCTGGATCTTTTTCGTACAGGGCGTTCCAGTAGGCGGAGGGGTCTCTCAGCATGCTTTCAATGTCACGGTGAGGAAAAATCAATTCCTGGCGGGCAAGACTGGCATATATCTGAGTCAGTTTGCTGTCGTAATCGCATTGGCGCATGCGCAGATAAGAATTGCGGTCAGCAAATCCTTCAATAACTGCGGCTACAAGGTCCGAAGAACACTTGGAAACGATGGCGGCACAGTTCTGTAGAAGCATGACGGGTTCCGGCATTTGCATGGCTTCGAAACAGAAAAGTAGGCCTTCGCCCATGACCATGGAAAGGGGGATGGATAGGGCACTGCGGAAGAAGTTGCCGATAATGGCCTCTTTTTGCAGCCCCCGGTAGATATTGTGCCCAGAAATGTAGAAGCTGTTGACAAAGGCAATAACCGTGTAAACCAGAAAGGCGTTGTTTTGCACGGTAATGCCCATGAGGTCCTGTAGCAGCCACAGGCGCACGACCACTTCCAGTAGAGGTACGGAAATGCCCGTATACAGCAGGGAGTCGGCCATGCGGCTCCAGCTCACATAGCGTTTCCACGGCACCAGCAGGGAGCGTGTGAAAGCCCCGCCGCCCACCACGGATTGTGCCACATTGCGTACAAAGGTTATGAGGTACCAGATAAGCGCACCGAACCACGTCAGTACCCACCATCCATCCACATAGCAAAAGGCCCACTGGGCAGGCAAAAAGCCTGCCAATACCTTGAGCATGTCGGAAAGATTTGTGTTCATGTAGGTGGGCGACCAGAAGGGAATATGTTCCCTGTGAGGCTTCGGCGTCTGTCGGCTTTCTCTGTTCAACCCCTTGTTGTCCACGCCGCCGAGGGTGACCAGGTTGCCCTCCTTGCTGAAGCGGGTGGTCTTTTTCTCCAGTTCCCAGCCGCGTGTGATTTGGCAGCCCCAGTGTTCCATGCCTGGTATACGCCGTAGCCATTGCTGCCAGAAGGGAAGTGGCTGTTGCGGTTCATGGTGTTGCACATAGCTGAACATGTCGGTGTGCACTGGCAAGGTAAGCCGCTGTGCATTTTTTTCACGGCGGAGTACACTGCGGGCTTTGGGAGGCAGTGTCTCCACAAAGATGAGACCCATGCCGTGGGTGTGGTGCGAAAGGCTGGTGGAATCCGTGCCGACGCGTGATCCCAGAGGCGCCAGGGCATAAAATTCCTGCAACTGCGGGATATTGTCAAGGATATTGCGAAATAGTGGCATCCTTTCGGAAGTTTGCGGTTCGCTTTCAATGATTTGGCGGATGATCTGCTTCAGCCGTGGAGTACTCCCCTCGTTGATGGCGCGTTGCAAGGCATTAATTTCTTCTGCATGGGTGAGTTGCCCGCTTGTCCACTGGCGCAGGTTGAACACTTCCAGATGGGTGATGCGGCCTCGTCCTCGCCAGAGCAGTTCAAGTACGTCCTGTGGGGTCAGACCAGAGAGATTGAGGATAAACTGGCAGGGGTGCAGGGGATGTAAATTCTCCAGAAGTATTTCCGGTTGCTTGAGGAGAACCTCAGGAAGTCCCGGCTGCGGTTTGGAGGGGAAGACTATGTCCGGATTGGCCTTTGGACTGAGCCAGTCTTCCAGAATCATGTCCGGCACGATCGCTTCCAATTCGTCAAGGCTTAAGCGCAGATGCTGCTGGGCTTCAGCGTCTTTTTCGTTTTCTAAGGCATCGCGAAGTTGTGCATCACGTTTGCGCAACATAGGGACTAGCTGCTGGTAAATATATTCAGCCAGGTGCAAGGCCGAAGGTTGGCGTTTCCCCACAAAGGCCAAAAAGGCCGTTTCGTCCAGGGGTGGGAGTGCAGGCATGTCCCAGCGTGTGGACAATTTTTTGCTGTGCAGGCTGTTCCAGGCGTGCAGCAGTGTGAGAACGTGACCGCGCATCCAGTCGTTGATGGGCGCGTAGGCCTGAAGCAGCTCTGCAATGTCGTGTCGCTGCAGCAAGTCGTTGAGTGCCTTTGAGGTGTTGATATTGAGCGGTGACCAGGTAAGCTCCACAATCTTGTCACGGTATGTGGCCTTGAATTCTATGCCAATGCGCACTGTAATGCCCATGATGCGCGCCGACGTAAGAAGCTCCCGTGCGGCTTCCGGATCAACCGTATTGTAATAGATAACCGTGAGAAAACGTATGCCCTTGATCCATGCGTCCATGATCAGATGGGTGGGATTTTTGCGTCCCTTTGTATTGGCGTCGTGGACATGATGGTCAAAGGCCTGTTGGTTCCATTCCTCAGGCATTTCCAGCAAATGGTATTTGCGCAGCAGCGAGCGGATCACACGTGGCGCACCGCGCACGGCACTGTGAAACTCGTGTGCCAGGGGCAGCTGTCGTACCTGATCAGCGCTGGAACGCACAAGGTTCTTCATGATCTGAACGAGTACCCGTGCGGTATTGTTTTGCAGGGAAGAGTGGGTGGAATAGAGCACTTCGTCGTGCAGACGGCGCAGGGCGCGTATCCTCTCATTGGCGTCGTCCGCAGCCAGACTTTCCAAAAGGACTATGACCGCAGCGGCGAGGCGGAGTCCGTGCTCCGATGTCATTTCAATGATGCCGTTGGGGTGCAGATCCGATTCCGGCGGGGGCAACGCGTTGCGCCTGGCGCGAGCCGCAACGAAATTGTTGACCATTTGGATCAGCTTGTAGTCCTGGGGATCAAACAGCAGTCGGGAATAGTGAGTCTTGCGACCATGAAGGCCGGATCGTACGACATTTGTCCGTTCTTGGTTGGTGGAGGTGGACATGGACATATACGTATATCAGCCTTGGGGAAAAAGCGTCTACCCGCCAATTCTGGCAGCAGCACTGTTAAGGCCATTTTCGGAAAAATGGTCGAGGCACATGGCCTTGCGTACCCTGTGGAGCGTTGCCGCAGCTTTGTCACGGGCTTGTTCCGTTCCTTTTTTGAGGACGTCAATGACGTAAGGAAGATCCTTGGCGTATTCCTGACGTCGTTCGCGTATCGGGGCGAGCAGTTGTTGCATGACCGAGTTAAGGAATTCTTTTACGGGCACGTCACCCAACCCTCCCTTGCGGTAATGGGCTTTCATTTCGTCCAGGTTGGCATAGGGAGAGTGAAATGTGGCAAAATCTTCGGTGGTGGCAAAGGCGTCTAGATAGGTGAACACGGCATTCCCCTCCACCTTGCCTGGATCGGACGCACGCAAATGGCCCGGATCGGTATACATGTTGAACACCTTGTTGCGAACGACCTTCTCACTGTCACACAGATATATGCAGTTGCCAATGGATTTGCTCATCTTGGCCTTTCCATCAGTGCCGGGAAGACGCAGACACGCGGCATTGCTTGCCAGTAATATCTGTGGTTCCACCAGGGTCGGACCGTAGACGCTGTTGAACTTGCGCACGATTTCTACCGTCTGTTCCAGCATGGGCTTCTGGTCTTCGCCCACGGGAACGGTTGTCGCGTCGAAGGCCGTGATGTCGGCAGCCTGGCTTATGGGATAGGTGAAAAAACCCACGGGAACGCTCTGTTCGAAGTTCTTTTGTGCGATTTCCGCCTTGACCGTGGGGTTGCGCTGGACGCGTGCGACAGTGACAAGGTTCATGTAGTGGAAACTCAGCTCGTACAGTTGAGGAAGCTGTGACTGGATAAAGATGATCGATTTCTGAGGGTCAATGCCGCATGCCAGATAGTCCAGTGCCACTTCCAGAATATTGTCACGTACCTTGTGTGGATTGTCCGCATTGTCGGTCAGGGCCTGGGCGTCGGCCAGCATAATGTAGGTTTCATCATAGGCACCGGAATTCTGAAGCAGGACGCGTTGTCTGAGTGAACCGACGTAGTGTCCGATATGTAGTTTGCCTGTGGGGCGATCCCCGGTGAGGATAATATTTTTCATCAGAAATGCCTCGGTGTTTTGTAACTTTCCCCTTGGGGGAATATGCGATTGGCGGCCGACGAAGCCAATGGCAACGGGTTGCCGTTACCGCCCTATGAGGTCACGCGATGTAAACCAATAGATTAGGCCAATGCTGTGACAATCACAAGAGGAGAAGAGCGAGAAATTCTGAATTGAGGAAAATTGTTTTTAATCCAGATTCAGAAGGCGGTCCACAAGTCCGGCAATCTGGGTTTGTGCCGTCGGCAGATGAACCTCCTCGTGTCCTGTCAGCCATAGGGGAACGAGCCGCACGTTGTCGGTGATATCATTGTGCGAACCGTCAGCGTTCATGCCGTGATCGGCCGTTACGATGACTGTATATCCGGCCGCAATCCAGGCTGGCAGTGTGCGGGCCAGAAGGCCGTCTGCCTCGCGTGCGGCGTCACGATAGGCGCGGCTATCGGAACCGTGCCGATGGCCAGCGGTGTCGATACCCATGCTGTGGACAAGCAGCAAATGCGGGGCATGGCTGTATCGCAGGCTTTCCGCATCGCGGAACAGTTCCGTGTCCGGGTAGGTGTCGGAACTGTAGAACAGCCCGTGTCCGATGGGCAGAGACGGCGAATGTGTCAAGCGATCTCTGGCCGGTATGAAGGGGGTGGCGTTGCACAGTTCGCTCACCCAGTACCAGGCGGCGGCTGCTGTGACAAGACCGGCATCCCTGGCACGGGAGAAGATGGTGGGCGACGGGCAGAGGCGTGTATCTTCGTTGTGCAGGATGCCGTGTTCTGCAGGAGTTTTCCCGCTGAACAAGGTGGCGTAGAGAGGACGGGAGAGTGGAGGCATTTCGCAGTGCAGCTCTGTATGACGGATTTTTCCGGCCTGTTCCAGAGCCACCATGAAGCCCATGCAGAGTCTGGCTGTGGTCGCGTTTAGACCGTCCAGCAGAACGAGGACACAGGAGGCCATCACCAGTCCCCCATCGTGCAAGAGATCCGTTCGAAATTCAGAGACGGGGCTTGTTCGACAAGTTGCGCCGCTGTGATGCCATGAACCGCATGGGTCTCCCCCAGCCAGAGGAGAAAGTCGTACAGCTTGCGGAGCAGGGTGTCTGCCGCTCTCTTGTCTGGTATGTGTGGCGATCCGCCTGGCATCAGTTCCGAAGAGTGCAGGAAGAGGTGCAGCACCTTTCCCCCCCGAGCTTTGTGCAGCCTGACAGCGGCACGCATGACGGGCAAAGAATGCCAAACTGGATTGGCGCTTAGAGCTCCCCAGAAATGGAAGATATCTGCCCATTGTGATCCGGCAATGGCGTGCCATGCTTGGGCCAGAGCGCGGTGCAGCGGCACCTGGGTGATGGGTGATTCCAGCAGGCCGGGGGTGTCTGTCGGCCAGTAGGGGTCGGCCGGAGCGAGAAAGTGGTCAGGACCGCCCTTGAAAATTCGTAATGGGCAGACGGAACTGTCCAGGGTGATGCCTTCTTGGGCAAGGAGTGGGCGTATGAGCGCTTTCAGATCCCATCGCCCCATACGGAAGCTGGTAAGGGGGGCGGATTGGAACGTGCGGCCCGCCTCAAGCAGATTGTACAGACGGCGGTGCAAAAGGTCGCGTGGCAGACTGTCGGTACGCGTGGGACGGGCTAAGCCGGAAGGACTGACGTCCAGCGGCGGTGTGCTCCAGTGGTGCAAATGGGCTGCAATTTCAGCGCCGCAGTGGTCACGCATCCAAGCAAGATGGTGGCAAGCCTCGGTGTCGGCAAATACCGAGTGGGCGCAGAAGAGTGTCAACGGGAAACCCAGTTCGCGACTGAGTGGGGCCAGATTGCGCAGAAGTGCCACGTTGCGTACGGTGCATCCGTCAGCGGCATATCGGCCGGAAAAGAGACCTTCCTCTTCCACGTCAAGGCTGACGATGACGCGTAGAGCTTTGTCGGCGTTGGGATCGAAGACGGGTGTTTCAAACATGAGAGCAGTGTATGCGCTAGCTCGGCGTAAGACAAGTCTCACGGCGATAGTCAGTGTTATCTTGCTCTTGCCGTTTTCGTCGCGTACTCTAGCCTTCGGGAAGCACTGTTTGACAGCTCGCAAATCTTAGCATTCGCCGCAAAGAGCTTGTCCACAAAAGCCCATTATGCAAAAAAGACGGGTCTCAAGTTGAAAAAGATCATTGCCATTGACTTGATTCCTATGGAGTATCACGCCAAAGTCTTTGGCTATCCCTTCCTTCAGGGACAAGTACTGGGAGAAGGACGATTTGATGCACAGTGATTCCAAAGCCTTTGAATAGGGGGCATGCCGTATGGCCATTCTTTCTTTTTGCCTTGGCGCCGCCTCCGTGGTGGCCGCAGCATATGCACACAGGTTCGTTCAGGAACGGAGGGAGGCGAGGAAAGTTCGTCTGCTTGACGCGCTTGCGGCTGTTGCGGATGGGCACACGGTGACAGACAGACAAATTTTGAGCCAGCTTCGCGAGAAAGGCTGGGTAGCCGAAGTGCCGGAAGGTTGGATCGTGACGGTCGCCGGAAAGGAATTTTTGGCCGCACATCCCTCGACCTTCGGTGGGAAAGGGTAGAGTTGCGCCATGATGTTGTGATTTAGATCGAGGTTGTGGATGGAAGACTTTGATTTTGTCAAGCGTACCGTACTGATTGTTGAGGACGAGCCGGTCAACAGGTCACTTCTGGTGAGTATGCTGGAGGGGAAGTATGAGATCCTTCAGGCATCAGACGGTCTTGAGGCCATGCGTTATATTGAGAACGGCGAGGACATCTCTCTGATACTGTTGGATCTGCTCATGCCCAACATGAACGGGTACGAAGTGCTGCGTGTACTTGGCGAAAAAAAATTGCTGGTGCAGATCCCGGTCATTGTGCTTACGTCGAACACTTCGGCCGAAGTGGAAAGTCTTAATCTGGGAGCGATTGATTTTATTCCCAAACCCTATGTCCCTGAGGTCATACGGGCCCGCGTGCGCCGTATCATCCAGATGAGCGAGGATGCTGCCGCCCTGCGGAGCGTGGGAAAGGATCCCCTCACAGGACTTTTTTCCCCCCGGTTTTTTTTCAGACGCGTTGAACGTATTGAACGTTACGTCTCCAACCGGGCCATGGATGCCATGGTCATCAACGTCAACAATTTTCATCTTATCAACAATCTGTACGGAAGGGCCAGCGGCGATGACGTGCTTTTGAGTCTTGCGGAGGGGCTAAAGAGCGAACTGGATGCCTGTCTTGGGGTCGCTTGCCGGGAACACGGCGATAATTTCTATGTTTATCTGGAACATCAAAGCAATCCGGATGACCTGTTGGGAAGGATTGCCGATAGTGTACGGGGGCGTGAAGGCATAAGGACGCTTCGTTTGCGTATGGGTGTTTATCCCAAAGTGGACCACAGTGTGTCCATGGAAGAGCGTTTCATACGGGCAGAACATGCCTGCCAGACCATTCGCAACGATTACACACGCAGGGTTGCCGTCTATGATGCGGACATGTTTCGCAAGGAGGCCTTTGCCCATAACCTTTTGGAGAATTTTGACGACGCTCTCGCCCATGGTCAGTTTCAGGTTTGGTATCAGCCGCAGTACGATATTCGTGGGCAGGAACCCGTGCTGTCAGGAGCCGAGGCTCTCGTGCGCTGGATACATCCGCAGTATGGCATGATACTTCCTGACGATTTCATCCCCCTGTTTGAGGCCAATGGGCTCATCGCTCGCCTGGATCACCTTGTCTGGCACACGGCGGCATCTCAGGTGCGCCAGTGGCGGGATGATTTCGGCAGCACACTGCCCGTGTCAGTCAACGTGTCTCGCATCAGCATACGCGATCCACGATTTGAGGAGGATCTTTTGGATATCGCCAGAAACAGCGGCATCCAGACCAGGGATCTTGTGCTGGAAATTACCGAATCTGCTTATGCCGACAGCATGGGCCAGCTGGTGGACACGGTGAACATTCTTCGTGGCAACGGTTTTCCCGTTGAAATGGACGACTTTGGCAGCGGTTATTCCTCCCTAAACATGCTGACGACCCTGCCCATGGATGCCCTGAAGGTGGACATGAAGCTCATTCGTAACATCACCGAGAAGGAAAAGGATCTGCAGGTGCTGACGCTGATTTTCGACATAGCCAGATCTCTTGAGCTGGCGGTGGTGGCAGAAGGCGTGGAAACACAGGCGCAATACAACTTACTCAAGCAGATGGGGTGCGACTTCATTCAGGGTTACTATTTTTCAAGACCTGTCCTGCCTGACGAGTTCAGGCATTTTTTGCGTCGGCAGCAGTAATTCCTTCGGGACAATTTTACGGAAACATTGCCATGCCATCATTTTTGGTCCTGCAGGCGGCACGCTTCGGAGATTTGGTGCAGACAAAGCGTTTGCTCCTGAGCCTTGCCGCACGCGGCGAGGTCCATCTGGCCGTTGATGGCGGCCTGATACCCCTGGCACGACGGCTTTATCCTTTTGCCCGGCTGCACGGCCTGTCCGTGCACGGCATACCTTCTGCCGCAGCCGTGGAAGCCAACATGGCCGTCCTTTCCTGCTGGAGATCCCTG
>JAGAEE010000183.1 GCA_017613295.1 Desulfovibrio sp.
CGGCGCTGGCCGTCCATGTGGAATGGGCGCCAACGCACATTGCCTCTTTGCCGATAGCTGTGAACATCAACTGCCATGCAGCGCGCCACGCTGAAGTTGTATTGTAGGAGAACGACATGGATGCCAAGGTGAAACACATTCGCGCCCCTTTTGACGAGGCTACAGCCAGCAGTCTCCGTGCCGGGGACAGCGTACGCATTTCCGGCGTCATCCTGGCCGCACGTGACGCAGCGCACAAACGTCTTGTGGAAAATTTGGACAGGGGGGAGGCCTTGCCCGTGGATCTGCACGGACAGGTTGTTTACTATGTGGGGCCGTCCCCGGCCAAACCAGGCCAGCCCATCGGCGCTGCCGGACCCACCACCTCCGGACGCATGGACGCCTACACGCCACGCCTTCTGGCCGAAGGCCTCAGGGGCATGATTGGCAAAGGATATCGCAAGCCAGAAGTTGTTGCCGCCATGCAGAAATATGGCGTGCCGTATCTGGCCGCCGTGGGCGGGGCCGGAGCGCTCATCGCCCGCAGCATCAAGAAATACACTGTGCTGGCATGGCCCGAATTGGGACCGGAAGCCTTGGCCGCCATGGAGGTAGATAATTTCCCCGCCATTGTGGTCATTGATTGTCTTGGCAACAACCAGTACGAGGTCGGGCAGGCCCCGTACAACAAGCTCTAGGAGGCCACATGACACCAAGATCCCCTGCGGACATTCGTTCGCGCCTGGATGCCTGGCAAGCGCTTTCCGGCGCATGTCTGGCCCTGTTTGTCTGCGTCCACCTCATCCTTGAGGGACCAGAGGTATTGAGCCCGTCGCTTACCGATGCCATAGGCTGGCTGCTGGAGGCAACCTTTGCCGCACAGATCGCAGCTCCGCTTATCGTGCTGCTCATACTCTTCCATTTCTGGATAGCGGCCCGAAAAATGCCCTTCCGTTCAGGCGAACTGAAAATATTTGTGGATCACAGCAAAGCTCTCAATGACCCGGACACCTGGCTATGGCTGGTGCAGGTCTTCACCGCAGTGATTATCCTCGCTGGTGCCTTTTTCCATGTGTACACGGTGATGACCGACATGCCCATCTCTGTGGCGGAAACCACGAAACGGCTACACAATGGCTGGCTTTTGTTCCATGTCATCTTTCTGCCATGCGTCATTCTGCACACGGGCATCGGCATCTGGCGGCTCGCCGTCAAGTTCGGATATTGTTCCAAGACCGCACGGGAGACATGGCGCCGCCGCATCTGGGTGGGCATGGGCTGTTATCTGCTGTTGGGCGCGCTCGCGCTGACACGCGCGTGGTGCCAGGGTTAAGGGGGACGTATGCGCATATTCCAAAGTGATATTCTGTGCATCGGTGCCGGTCTGGCGGGCGAGCGCGTGGCCGTGGAAGCCGCGCAGGCTGGATTCAAGGTCATCTGTCTGACTGTGGTGCCGCCGCGCCGCTCTCATTCTTCCGCGGCCATGGGCGGCATGCAGGCGGCGCTGGGCAATTCCATCATGGGTGACGGGGATAGCCCGGAAATCCACTTCAAAGACACGGTCAAGGGTTCGGACTGGGGCTGTGACCAGGAGGTCGCCCGTCTCTTCTCCCAGACGGCCCCCATAGCCATGCGCGAAATGGCCTGGATGGGTGTGCCGTGGAGCCGCGTGGTTCCTGGTGAACACACCTATTATAAAGGTGGCAAACCCTTCCAGGCGACCGAGAAAGCCGAGAATGAAGGCCTCATCCATTCGCGGGCCTTCGGTGGTACGGCCAAATGGCGTACCTGCTACACCTCCGACGGTACAGGGCATGCCGTACTCTTCACTCTAGACAATCGATTGCTGCAACTGGGCGTGGACGTACACGACCGAATGCAGGCTGAAATGCTTGTTCATGACGGCGTGCGCTGCATGGGCTGTGTGGCCCGCGACCTGCGCAACGGTGAGCTGGTGGGATATTTCGCTAAGGCCACGCTCATTGCCACGGGCGGTTACGGACGCATTTACCGCGCCACTACCAACGCCGTCATCTGCGACGGCGGCGGACAGATCGCCGCGCTGGAGACTGGCGTAGTGCCTCTGGGCAACATGGAAGCCGTGCAGTTTCACCCCACGGGCACAGTACCTACGGACATTCTTGTGACCGAAGGTTGCCGGGGCGACGGCGGAACTCTGCTCGACGTCAACGAATACCGCTTCATGCCCGACTATGAGCCGGAAAAGGCGGAACTGGCTTCACGCGACGTGGTCTCCCGTCGAATGACCGAGCACATGCGCAAAGGATTTGGCGTGAAAAGCCCTTACGGCGAACACCTCTGGCTGGACATTCGTCATTTGGGAGAAAAGCATATCACCACCAATCTGCGCGAGGTCTATGACATATCCACGCACTTTTTGGGCGTAAACCCCGTGCATCAGCTCATTCCAGTGCGTCCGACGCAGCACTACAGCATGGGTGGCGTGCGCATCAACAAGGACGGACACGCCTACGGTCTTGAAGGACTCTTCGCCGCCGGCGAGGCCGCCTGTTGGGACTTGCACGGATTCAATCGCCTTGGTGGCAATTCCCTGGCCGAAACCGTTGTGTCGGGGCGCATTGTTGGCGCCAAGGTGGTGGAATTCCTGCAGGGTTACGAAGTCACCTTCTCCACTCAAAACCTGCGTGATACAGCTATGAAGCTGGAAGCACGCATTACCAAAATCAAGCATGGCACTGGGGATGACTGCTATACCCTACGCAATGCCATGCAGGACACAATGATGGAATATGTAGGCATATTCCGTAACGGCAAAGATTTGCAAACCGGCGTGGACAAGCTGCAGGAAATTCTGGATCGTTGCCAGAACATGCGTCTCAGGGGCCGTCCGACGGCTGGCCCCAATGCAGAACTTTCTATGGCCCTGCGCGTTTCGGGGATGGTCAAGCTGGCGCTCTGTACGGCTTACGGCGCTCTCATGCGTACGGAGAGTCGCGGTGCACATGCCCGAGAAGATTATCCAGAGCGCAATGACAAAGATTGGCTGGTACGCACTCTGGCCTACTGGAAAGACGGCGACAGTCTGCCCACCCTCAAGTACGAACCGGCCACGCCCTTCTTCATCCTGCCGCCCGGCGACCGGGGCTATGGCGGAGGCAAGATCATCCCCGGTAAACCGCTCACCGACGACCAGCTCGTGCCCTTCGTACAGCAGGCATAGGGAGGAATTCCATCATGGGACGCAAACTTACCTTCGAAATCTTCCGCTACCAACCGCTGGACACTGCGGCCACGCCGCACATGCAAACATTCGAGCTGGAAGAACATCCCAGCATGACGCTTTTTATCGCCCTAAACCAGATACGCGAAGAGCAGGACGCCTCCCTGCAATTCGATTTTTGCTGCCGGGCTGGCATCTGCGGCTCCTGTGGCATGGTCATCAACGGCCGTCCCGGTCTGGCCTGCCACACGCAGACATGCGATTTGCCGGATCACATTACCCTGCATCCACTGCCTGTGTTCAAGCTGCTTGGAGACCTCTCGGTGGACACGGGCACATGGTTCCGCAACGTGGGTAAGCGCATCGAATCGTGGATACACACTGACAAGGCCTTCGATCCTGCGGCGCAAGAAGAGCGTATGGATAACGAGCTGGCCACGAAAATCTTCGAGCTGGATCGCTGTATTGAGTGCGGGTGCTGCATTGCTGCCTGCGGCACGGCACGCATGCGCGAAGACTTCTTGGGAGCCACAGCCATCAATCGCCTGGCACGCTTCTACATCGACCCTCGCGATAACCGAACCCCGGCAGACTTCTATGACCTCATAGGCGACGATAGAGGGGTATTCGGCTGCATGGGATTGCTCGCCTGCGACAATGTCTGCCCCAAGAAGCTGCCTTTGCAGGACCAGCTGGGCATCATGCGGCGCATGGTCACCCTGGAGTCTGTTCGCGGAATCCTGCCGGAATGGATACGCAGCAAGTTGCAAGGCTGCGGCTGTAACCACACGGCAAATTAGCCAGCCCGTATTTGAGGACATTTTCCAAGGAGTACGCCATGCTCGTTATGGACTGGATGAAGGCGCCGGTTGTGACCATCACGACGCAGACAAGTCTGCGGATGGCCCGCAGGCTCTTTCGGGATCATCATATCAACCGCCTGCCCGTGCTGGACGCGGACGGCGTGGTTGTCGGGCTGCTCTCATCGACAGACCTCAAACGGTTTACCCCTACCAACGCCACAGGAGTGGAAATCCTGGAAAGCCTGGAGATACTGGACAGCACAAAGTGCTTTGAGGCGATGACGCCCACTCCCGCGACCATCAGGCCCTACAATACCATGGAACAGGCTGCCCAGCGCATGATAGACTGTCATGTCTCCTGCCTGCCCGTCACGGACGAGGAAGGCAAAATATTGGGCATTCTTACAGGGCTTGAGGTGTTTCGCGCCCTATTGGATCTCACCGGTGCCGATCAACCCGGCGTGGAAGTGGGCTTTGTTTTGCCCTACAGGCCGGGCACGCTGCGCGATGTGCTAGACAAGCTGCGCACTTCAGGCATGCGTATTATTTCTGTACTTTCCTCGGTTCGCAATGGTGACATGCGTCAAGTGAAAATTCACTTTCGGGGGGATGACGAAGCGTCACAGAACGCTGCCCTTGAACAGTTTCGGAATCATCCCGGGTTACGTTACTGGGCCCGTGGCGACGAATTCTTCCTCAAGGAGACGACTACAGCGCAGTAGACACAAAGCTGCCTCCAAACGGGCCACTTGCATCCGAAAGATGAGGTGGCCCTTTTTTTACCACCAACGCTTTTTCTTCCGCGACCACCGTGTACCCTTGCATACGTCAGCGCAGGAAAAGCCCGTCCTCCGGCA
>JAGAEE010000184.1 GCA_017613295.1 Desulfovibrio sp.
AGCGTCCTCCATCTCGACAAAACCGAAACCACGGGCGCGACCGGTATCCCTGTCGCTAATGAGTTTGACGGAAATCACGTTCCCGTATTCGGCAAAAAGCTCCTGAACCTGCTCTTCCGTGGCGGACCAGGGAAGGTTCCCGACATAAATGGACTTGGACATGAAACACCCTCTCAAAATAAACACGCTTTCCGCGCAAATGAGGACAATACATATTGCCTGTTACGCGGCTCCTGCTCATTACTACATCACGCTATGCCTGACTTGTCAATACTTCTTTTCCAGGGATATGGCCTAATCAATGCCACAACGCATTTTTTCTCGAATCAGGCCCCACCCTCGCCTTCCGAGGGTGGAGGCATCCAATCCGGGGCAATATCTTCAAAAGACGTATAGGGCGAAACGTACATCAGTTCCGCAATGCCCACAGGCCCGTTGCGCTGCTTGCCGATGATGATCTCGGCCGTGCCCTGGGACGGACGTTCGGCGGGTTTCTGGTATTTGTACACGTCATCACGATAGACAAACATGATAACGTCGGCGTCCTGTTCAATGGCCCCGGATTCCCGAAGATCCGAAAGTATGGGACGCTTGTCACTGCGGTCCTCGACCTTGCGGTTCAGCTGGGCGAGTGCCACCACGGGCACATTCAATTCCTTGGCGAGTCCCTTGAGAGAACGTGAGATGTCGGAGATTTCCAGCTCACGCGAATCCGTTCTGCGATTGGTACGCATGAGCTGCAAATAGTCCACCACCACAAGACCGAGACCCTTCTCCGCCTTGAGCCTGCGAGCGCGGGCACGCAGCTCCAGCGTGGAAATGGCGGGTGTGTCGTCAATATAGATGGGCGCACGGGACACGACATCAGCCGCAGTGTACAGGCGCTGCCAGTCCTCATCGTTCAAAAGGGCGGGTCTGCGCAATTTGGAGAGATCCACCTTGCCCCACACCGCCAGCATGCGCTGGATGAGCTGCTCCTTGCTCATCTCTAGGGAAAAGATGGCCACGGGTACATTCTGGCGTACGGCGGCGTGCAAGCTCATGCATGTGGCAAAGGCCGTTTTCCCCATACTGGGTCTGGCCGCCACAATGATGAGGTCTGAGGGTTGAAGGCCGGCCGTCAGTTTGTCCAGACGCGTGTATCCGGTTGTGACTCCAGTCACCACGTCTCTGGAAGCCGCCAGTTTGGCAAGGTCCTCAAAAACCTTGTTCATCAGCTCCTTGGTGGTGCTGAAATCGTTGTGCGCCGTACGCTGTGATATGGCAAAAACGGCCTGCTCCGATTCGTCCAGCAGCTCGTCCACGTCGCGAGCCGCATCATAGCAGTTGACAATGATGCGGGAACAGGCATTGATCAGACCACGCTGCATGGCCTTGTTGCGCACAATACCCGCGTAGTACTCCGCATTGGCTCCTGTAATGACGGCTTGGGCCAATTCTCCAAGATAAACGGCCCCACCGGCCTCTTCCAGCGTGTTCGTCGCCTTGAGCTGCTCAGCGACGGCGATAAGGTCCACAGGCGCGGACTTGCGGTACAGCTCGAGAAAGGCCCTGTAGATGACGGAATGCGCTGGCAGATAAAAATCGGCGGCGGTGAGCTGATCCACAATGCCGTGCATGAGATGGGGACGCATAAGTATCCCCCCAAGCACGGCCTGCTCTGCCTCCACGTTGTTCGGTGGAACGCGCTTAAGCAAGGTTTCTTCGGCCCGTGCTGCGGCACTGCGTCGCCTCGCGGGCGTCACCGTTTCCCCATTTGAGGGAAATAATGAACCGCCCCCGGCCTGTTGACCGGGGGCGGAAGGCTCTCTGCTATTGTCTGACACGTTAGGCCTGCTCTGTGGCCTCTTCAGGCTCGGGAGCTGAGACTTCTTCCTGGCTCTCCGCCTCAGAGGCTTCGGGCTGGTGGTCGGACACGACCTTCACCGGCACCACGGCAATGACACTGGCGTGCAGGCGCACACGGACGGGATGCTCACCCAGGGTACGAATGGGGGCGTCCATGAGAATACGCCGACGGTCCACCTCCACCCCAAGTGCGGCCAGAGCGTCACCGATAATGGTGGACGTGACAGAACCGTACAGTTTGTCGTTGTCACCCACGTGCATGGGTATGACCACTTCCAGGGCCTCGAGACGGGACTGCATGTCCTGAGCCTGTGCCCGCAGGGCGTCCATACGGGCCTGCAACTTCTTCCGTTCCAGTTCAAAAGCCTTGAGGTTGGCGTCGGATGCCACCATGGCCAATCCCTGAGGCAAAAGATAGTTGCGGCCATAGCCGGGCTTGACCTCCACTACATCGCCAAGACTGCCGAGATTTTCCACGTCGGCGCGAAGAATGAGTTTCATGTGCGCCTCCTAGATATTGCTCTTTTTCTTGACGCTGGAGTCGTGCGTGGCGGTGTAGATGAGCAGGGCCATCTGTCGTACACGCTTGATCTCACGAGTCAGCAGTCTTTGATGGTGGGCGCACGTCCCGGTAATGCGACGGGCGATGATCTTGCCGCGTTCCGTCACAAAATCGCGCAAAACGTCGGGACGCTTGTAGTTCAGGGGCAATTCCTTATCGGCACAAAAACGGCAGAACTTGCGGCGCGGGGCAAATTTTTTCTTGAAGGCCATGTTAGGCGACCTCCCCGGCCTTTTCGTCGGCCAGCTTGACGGTCACAAACTTGAAGATCCCGTCGGTAATACGGATGTTGCGTTCCAGCTCGGCAACCAGCGGCGCCGGTCCCTGGTACTCTAGGCGCACGTAAAACCCGCGCATGAGTTTGTTTACCGGGTAAGCGAGATCACGCATGCCCCAATTGTCCACCTCGACCATGGTGCCCTTTTCTCTCTCGATAATCGCCGTCAGGCCCGAGATGATGCCTTCGCGATTATCGGCGGAAAGCTCCGGGGAAAGGAGCAGCAGGGTTTCAAATTTCCGCATAATTTAACTCCTTATGGATTGGCAGCCCGCCCCCTGCGAGGGACGAGCAAGGAAGTTTTTTTGTATACGGAAGGGACGAGCCCATGTCAAGCGTTCTTGCCATGTCTTCTCGGCCCCTGTTTCCCCTGTCAGTGGCCAGGCACCCGGCAAACTAATAAATCCGCCGATCTACTCCGTCGAACGTCGTATTCAATCAGACCATTCGCGGGAGATCATGCCGCCCATAAGGCAGAGAACTTCGTAAGGTATGGTCCCCAGAGTGTCGGCCAGCTCCTGCGGCGTCACAGGCCGTTCCCCGACAGCGGCCTGCCCGCCCAAAACCCAGGCCAGGTCGCCAACCCGCACTGGACCTGCATGACTGATGTCCAGCATGGTCAACCCCATGCAGATTCTCCCTATCTGCGGCACACGCCGTCCATTGACAAGCATGTGCACACGATTAGAAAGAGCGCGGGCAAGGGCCGTGGCATAGCCGATGCCCACCACGGCAAGCTTCGTCGTACGGGAAGCGGTGAAGGTGCGGCCGTAGGAGACGCTCTGCCCTGCTGCCAGAGTCCGTACCGCAAGCACGGGAGCGGAAACGCTCATGGCCCATTCCAGACCTGGGGTCGCAGCCCCTGGAACGGCTTCCAGAGGGTTTCCACCGTACAGGGCCAAACCGGGACGATCCCATTCGTATGGCAGGCCGTGACTTTCAAGAATGCCGGCCGTGTTGGCCAACGAACGTTCCATGTCAGGAAAGGCATGGCGCAGGACATCGGTCATGGCCGCGAAGGCACGCACCTGACCTGTGGTGTACTCGCACTCTTCCGGCATATCAGCACAGGCCAGATGGGAAAGCGCCAGCACGGGACGAACGCCGGGCATACCCCGCAAACGGTCCGTCAGAAGAGGCAGGTCAGCCGAATCAAAACCCAGCCGTCCCATTCCCGTTTCGCACTGTATGGCTATGCTCAGAGGGCGGTCGGCGTCACCGTGCACGGCGCATCGCTCCAGCTGCTCCGCATCGCCCACGGCCACGACAATGTCATGGGCACGGCAGGCATCCAGGCCGGCATCGTCCAGGGTTGGAAGCAGTGTCACGATGCCCTGGCTCAGGCCGGCCTGCCGCAAGGCCAGTCCCTCCTCCGCGAGTCCCACGGCAAACTTGCGGGCGCCGGCTTTTGACAGCGTGCGGGCAACGGGCAACAGGCCGTGACCATAGGCGTCGGACTTGATCACCGGCATGAGTCTGGATGCCGGACCGAGACGAGCAAAATTGCGACCAATGGCCGCAAGGTCTATGTGGCAACGTGCGGGGGAAAAGGTGGCGGCGCTTTGCGCGATAGTTGAATAATGGTTCAT
>JAGAEE010000185.1 GCA_017613295.1 Desulfovibrio sp.
GGCGATCCCTTTGTGGCGGGTTTTTTGTCCAATGCCCTGATCAAGCGCAACGTGTATGTCATGCCTATCACCTTCCCGGCCGTTAAGGAAGGAACGGATCGACTGCGTTTCTTCCTGTCAGCCTCTCACACTGAAGAGCACGTTCGCCAGGCTTTGGATGCCGTGCGTGAGGAACTTCCCAGAGCACGGGAGGCCGTTGAGGCGTATAAACGCGAACACGAAGGTGAAGAGGCCCAGGATAGATGCCCGGCGCGTTGACGGCCCTGAGAGATGAGCCCGTACACCGCGTACTGCGGAGACCTTCTGATGGTGTTTTTAGTGAGTGCCCTGCGGAGCCTGCCGTGAATCCATGCAGCGGTGACCCTTCAGAACGCGACCCTGCCGTTGTGCCAGACCTGCCGGTCGTGGCCTACGTCTTGCTTTGGTTCCCCCTTTCTTCAGAGACGTTCATCTTTCGTGAGGTGGCAGAGCTCATATCACTGGGCATGCCAATACGCATTTACACCCTGTACGGCAAAAGGCTCAGGGGATGCAGCAGCGAAATGCGGGCTTTTCCCGGCACGGTGCAGCGTATGGGCATCAGAGCTTTGGGGCCTATTTTTTACGCTTTTTTCCGAGCATTGGGGCGTGATCCTCGTACGGTTTGGAGATTGCTGCGTCAAGGTTTTTTTCGCCGCATGCGTAACCTTGAATCGCTGGGAGAAAATCTGTGGTGTTTCCTTGCCGGGTTTTTCTTGGCAGAAATGTGCCTAGACCAGGGGGTTAAACTGATCCATGCCCCCTGGGCCAACGGTCCGGCCACGGCCGCCTGGGTGGCCTCGCGTCTCACGGGTATTCCCTTTGCCTTTACCGGTAGGGCCGGTGATATCTACCCCGAGGACGGTTTGCTGCACGAAAAATCCGCTGACGCTTTGTTCATCCGAACCAACAATCACGCCAATGTGGAATGGCTTCGCCGCTTTTGTCCCCCTGGGCAGGAGCATAAGGTGCACGCCGTTTACAACAGTCTGACCTTTAAGCCGAAGGGACAATGTGCCGTGCGTATGGCCCCCCCCTATCGCCTTCTGGCCGTGGGCCGTTTTGCACGAACCAAGGGATTTCCCGACCTGATGACGGCCATGGCCCGTCTTAAACGTGAGAATGTCCCTGTCAGCCTCACCTTGGTGGGGGACGGTAGATGGCGTCATAAACTCGTGCGCATGCGTCAACGTCTGGGCTTGCAGCAGATTGTCAGCATGCCGGGTTTTATCCCGCACGATCAGATATGTGATTTCATGCTGAATCACGATTTGCTCATCATGCCCAGCGTGGTGCACGTCAACGGCGACAGGGACGGCATACCCAACGTGATTATGGAAGCCCTTTCGCACGGCATGCCGGTCATAGCCACGGACGTCTGCGGCATCGGCGAGGTGGTCAGGAACGGTGAAACAGGTATGCTGATACCGCAGCGCGACCCACGTACCCTGGCAGACGCCATACGATACATGCTTGCTCATCGCCAGGAAGCTTTGAACATGGCCCGAGCAGGGCGTGCCCTGGTGCAGGAATTGTTTGACGGCGAGCGCAATATTGCCGAGTTGCTACGTCTGTACACGGAAGAATGTTCCCGTTACTGGCGCACTGTGTCCGATGACAGTGTTGCACGGTCTGCAACAAAAGGACACATATGAACGAAACCGTGTACCTTGTGGTCAGTCTGGACGTGGAGGAAGAGGGCCTGTTCGGGGGAACCTACGCACGTCGCGGTTACACGACAACAAATACCGTCGGCCTCAAGCGGCTTGAAGTCCTTTGTCACCTAGGCGTAAAACCCACGCTTTTTTGCGCATACAGTGTCATGACAGACGCTGCCTCTCGTGCTCACGTCGCCAAACTTCGAGAACGGCATGACGTGGAGCTGGGAGCGCATTTGCATCACTGGAATACGCCGCCGTTAAGCCTGGAGGGGAATGACGCGTCCCTGGCGGACGTGACCAGCAACGTGCCTGCTTGTGCTGTGGCGGATAGCCTGATGGCGGCCAAGTTGCACACACTTTTGGAAACAGGCAGAAATTTTCTGGATGTGTCACTGTCGTCATTTCGCATGGGCCGATGGGACGCACGTCGCTCACTCTGGCCTCTGTTGGCAGAGGAAGGCATTGTGGTAGACGCGTCCGTGCGTCCCTTGCATGGGCAATCAACGGTGTTCGCCGAACCTGATCATTTTGAAGCCCCCAACGAACCATACTGGATTGCCACAGGCAAAGGAAACATTTTTGAGGTGCCACTGACCGTCACTCCGCTGCTGTCTGGCATCCCAGCTGTGTTGCGTTGTCTTCCTGAGGCAATTGCCGCCAGGCTGAGAAGCAGCCTGCGTCATTGGGGTGTTCTGGCACTACTGCCCGTGTACCATCCCCTTTGGCTTATGAAACTGGTAACCAGTCTCTATGTGGGGCGAGGGGGCCGTGTCTTGTCCCTCACGTGGCATTCGTCGGAAATGGTGCCAGGCGCGACGCCGCATCTCCCCGACGCTCGGGCTGTGGAGAGCTTGCTGGCAAAAATTGTGGCATGGTTGCGCTGGCTGTTTGCCCATTATGCGGTTCGGTGCCTGACCATGGGCGAACTTGCAGCGGAATTGGGCCCTGCAGCTCCGGTGGCTACCGGTTTCGGTGATTGGAATGGAGTTGTGCCATGACTGAAGACGTTGCTCCCGAGGGCAAAAACCGTCCCATGTTTCCAGTGGGGTTGCCGCATGTCGCCTATGTTTTGCTGTGGTATCCACTGTTTACGCAACCCTTTATCTTCCGTGAGGTTGAAGGCCTCAAAAAGCTTTTGCCTCTTTCCGTCTACAGTTTGTATGGCTTCAATCTGCGTCACTGCTCAACGGAAATGCGTGCCGTTGCCGGAGAAACACATACCTTTGGCGTGCGCGCCTTCTTTCCTGTTCTACTGGAATGTTGTCGTTGCCTGATGCTCTCTCCCATGAAAACGTTGCGTCTCGTGCGGCGTATTCTGTGTCAGCGCTGGCATAGCTGGGAAGTTTTGGGGGAAAATGTCTGGGCTTTCAGTGTTGGACTTTATCTAGGACGGCTGTTCAAGGAAGAAGGCATTGACATGATATATGCCCCGTGGCCACGCGGAACCGCCACAGCGGCCTGGGTTGCCTCGCAGATCTCCGGCATCCCCTTCGCGACGGCCGCCAGGGGGGACAATCTGGAACCGGCAGACCCCGACCTTGGCGTCAAATTGAGGGCGGCCAGTTTTATTCGGGCCAACAA
>JAGAEE010000186.1 GCA_017613295.1 Desulfovibrio sp.
GGGAATGGTGCGGGGAAAGAAAAAGGGCTTACGAGATATCTTCTCATAAGCCCTTGATTTTACTGGTCGGAGCGACTGGATTTGAACCAGCGACCCTTTGCTCCCAAAGCAAATGCGCTACCAAGCTGCGCCACGCTCCGAAAAAAACCGCGCTCTTAGCGCGGAAAAGTGCTAATGGGGCGAAAGGTGGGACTTGAACCCACGGCCACCTGGGCCACAACCAGGTGCTCTGCCAACTGAGCTACTTCCGCCACGTGCAAATTTAATAAGCGATTACCCACGGCATGGCAAGTTTTTTTTGTGTGCCATATCTGGATTTTATCTAGAAAACAGCTTAAGATGTATACCTTGGATATATCGTGAAACCCTTCCTGTTTTTTATGTATCTCATTTTTTGACGCTGCATAGCGCGTTTTTTGGGGGAAGCATGGACAAATTGGTCATTGAAGGCGGTGTGCCATTGGCCGGTGGCATTGACGTGAGTGGTTCCAAAAATGCGTCATTGCCCATTCTGTTCGCTTGTATTCTCCTTTCAAAACCATTTACGCTGACCAATGTTCCCAATCTTCGTGACATACACACATCAATTAAGCTTTTGAACCTTCTCGGATGTGCCTGCAGCTATGAAGATCATTGTGTGCGCATTCAGCCGGGCGAACTCTTGCCTGAAGCTCCTTATGATCTCGTCCGCACAATGCGTGCCTCAGTGCTTTGTCTTGGACCGCTGCTCGCACGTCTTGGCAAAGCTCGTGTGGCTTTGCCCGGAGGCTGTGCCATAGGAGCCCGTCCTGTGGATCAGCATCTCAAGGGGCTTGAACTCATGGGAGCCAGTTTCCAGCTTGAGGAAGGGTATATCATAGGCCGTTGTCGACGCCTGAAGGGGGCGCATATAACATTTGACATGCCAACCGTTGGCGGCACGGAGAATCTCTTGATGGCTGCTTCGCTTGCGGAAGGTGAAACGATACTCGAGAATGCCGCCCGCGAACCAGAAATTGTAGATCTGGCGAATTTTTTACGTACCTGTGGCGCAAGAATTGAGGGACATGGCACGTCGGTTATTCGCATTCAGGGGGTGACTTCACTGCACGATGGGGAGTACGCGGTTATGCCTGACCGCATTGAAGCGGGGACATTCCTTGTCGCGGCGGGCATTACAGGGGGCGAGCTGCTGTTGCGCAACTGTCCTTTTCAAGAGTTGGAATCCGTTGTTCGAAAATTGCGCAGCATGGGTATGGAAATATCCGTCATGCCTGAAGGTGTTTTGGCTCGTTGTACTGGGCCGTTGCGCGGTACCGACGTGAAAACCCAGCCCTATCCAGGATTTCCCACAGATATGCAAGCCCAGATCATGGCACTTATGTGCCTGGCAGATGGGGCCAGTGTAGTAGAAGAGAGCATTTTTGAAAATCGTTTTATGCACGTGCTGGAATTGATGCGAATGGGAGCGCAGATCAAAGTCTCAGGGCATACAGCTATGGTGCGCGGCGTACGGCAACTTACCGGCGCCCCTGTCATGGCATCCGACCTGAGGGCCAGCGCTTCGCTTGTGCTGGCAGGGTTGGCCGCACGTGGCGTGACCGAGGTTCGTCGCATCTACCATCTTGACCGGGGTTATGAACGGATTGAAGATAAGCTGACGGCCGTGGGCGCACGCATAAAGCGCGTACAGGAATAGCCTGAAGGGATCTGGAGGTATCATGAAAAGGACAGCCCTCGCTTTTATGCTTTTGTTTGTCATGGCGCTGCTCAATGGCTGTGCCTACTCTATGTATGACGACCAGCGCCTTATGGGCACCATGTCTTCCGATAAAAAAATATCCACAAAAATCAAGACGGCGCTGCTCAATGAAAGTTTTACCGGAGGATGGGAAATCGCCGTGTACTGTTTTTACGGTCATGTTTTTCTGGTGGGTGAGGTGCCTTCCAACATGCAGGAAAAGGCTCGCACCATCGCTCAGCGTTACAATCCGCGTTCCATTACCACACATTGGTTTTCAAAGGCAAAAAGCGATACCGCCAATTTGGTGCTGCTGACGAAACTGCGCTCGAAGCTCATCGGAACGGGAGGAGTGTCATCAACCCGAATAGAGACGGAAGTCAACGCCGGACGTGTGGTCTTGCTGGGGGTTGTTCATGACGAGCATGAAAAACAGCTGGTTATCGAAGCCGCACGAAAAGTGGAAGGGGTCGCCTCTGTGACAAGCTATCTAATGCTGCCGCAAAAGGCGGGACAAATTGACGATTTTCAACAGGAGCGGGTAAGCGGTACCAAGCCTGGAGCAAATGCCTCTGCTTCTGGGCAGCCAGGGGAAGGGGGCGTTATAGAAAGTCACGATCTTCCGTAAGCATCAAGACGGCTTTTACGCCATGCAACGGCCAGCCCCATCTTCCATTCCAACGGCGCCGGGCATTTACCTGTTCAAGGACAATCGCGGGCGTATCATCTACGTGGGCAAAGCCCGTATGCTGCGCCGCCGCGTGCTTTCCTATTTTCGGACAGAAGGTCTGTCAACCAAGACGCAGGCCATGCTTAGCCACGCAGCTTGTCTGGAATATATTGCCACCACTACGGAAAAGGAAGCCCTGCTGCTTGAGGCGAGTTTTATCAAAAAACACCATCCGCATTACAATATCATGCTGCGTGACGACAAGCAGTATTTTCTTTTTCGGCTGAATCCAAAAAATACTTTCCCTCGACTTGAAATAGTGCGTCAGGCTCGTCGTGACGGAGCACACTACTTTGGCCCATTTACTTCAGCCATTTCAGCTCGTGAAACGTGGAAGCTTCTCCATAGGACCTTTGCTTTACGCCGTTGTACCGATCGTGCCATGAAAAATCGTGTGCGGCCATGCCTCTACCATTTCATGGGGCAGTGTCAGGCACCCTGTATGGGTATGGTCACGACGCAAGCCTACCAGGAAAACGTGTCCAGGGTGACGGCTCTTTTACAGGGACGTTCCGAAGAATTGTTGCGATCGCTGCATTCAGCCATGGAGCAGGCTGCGGAAGCTCTGGAATATGAACGTGCGGCAGCCCTGAGAGACCAGATTCGAGCCGTGGAGATCACTGTGGAACGGCAGGCTGTAGTGCTGCCGGGTAAAGGCGATATGGACGTAGTGGGACTTTTTGCCTCGGACAGAGGGGTGGCCTTGGGGATTATTTTCGTGCGAAATGGGGCCATGACGGATGGTCGCGCTTTTTATTGGTCCGGGCTGACGCTGGATGACGCCCCGGAATTGTTGTGGTCTTTCTTGGGCCAGTTCTATATTCATGCTATGCCGCCCCCACGCATTCTCCTGCCCTGGATTCCCAAGGACGCAGACAGCGAGGATCGTCAGGATTGCAATGAAAATCCTGGGCAGATAACTGAACGCGATATGTGGGAACAGAATCTTGCCGAACGTCGGCAAGGTGTCGTTCGCATCGTGTCACCCCAAAATGCGTATGACAATCAGCTGGTGAACATGGCCCAGGCTAATGCGCGTGAGGAAGCCAGGCGCCAGGAATCCGTGAAGCAAACGGATATCCTGGATCGTCTGGCGCAGGCTTTGCGAATGGCCGAACCTCCACGACGCATCGAAAGTGTGGACGTATCTCATACAGGCGGACGGCAGACGCGCGTCGGCATGGTGGTTTTTGAAGAAGGTCGGGCGGAACGTTCGCAGTACCGCGTCTACTCCATGCCTGACAGTGAAGACGACTATGCCACATTGGCGGCCTGGATACCCCGTCGGCTGGAGAGCGGACCTCCCTGGCCAGACCTTTTGCTTATTGACGGTGGACGTGGCCAGCTGGCAGCCGTGGGACGGGCTTTGCGCGATGCGGGCAAGGAAGGGCTCTTCATGCTGGCGGGCATTGCCAAAGCGCGAACGGCGACGGGACATGCCGATCGGCGTGCCGGCAATGTGGCAGATCGCGTTTTTGTGCCAGGCAGGGCAAATCCCGTCCCTTTGCATGAAGGCTCTGCGGAACTCCTCTTCTTGCAGAATGTGCGTGATACGACACACCGTTTTGCCATAGGGCGACATAGACGGGCACGACGCGCATCAGCCCTTTCGGGGGAGCTCATGCGCTTGCCGGGCATCGGCCCTGTAACGGCGCGCCTGCTTTGGGATCATTTCGAAAGTGTGGAAGACATGCGTGCGGCCAGCGTGGAGGAGTTGCGCAAATTGCCAGGCATTGGCAAGAACAAGGCCGAGCAGTTGCGTAATGTGCTGATGTCACTCTGACATCCCGTTTGCGGGAGACCTATTGACAGACAGATGCTACGCCTTTGTTTCAAGATGAGGGGGAGACTCATGCCTCAGGCTCAGGCAATAACGGCTTTTTGTCACATCTATTCTCAGTTGGACAAACCGCTGCGCAGAAGATATTGGCGTGTGCAGGCATTCTCGGTCCTTGTGAGCCTGATGGAATTGGCGATTACCGCCGCCATTTCCCTCTTGGGAGTGGCGCTGGCTGCACCGCAAAGTTTGCTGGAACATCCGTGGACACAGCAGCTGCTTGCGGCTGTGCCCGTTTTAGTGCCGGTAGCTCAGGATCAGCGTCTGTTGCTGGTTTTTTTCATGGTGGGGCTGTGTGTGGCCGTTGCCATCAAGGCTGTTTCCCTGGGTTTCCTAACATGGCGTCAGGCGGCTTTTTCCCAGTCTGTTGGGGTGTTTTTCAGCGTGCGTTTTTACAGGTTGCTGCTGCACGCTCCGTATCTGTGGCACGTGCGTCAGGATATGAGCATGCTTCAGACGAGGTTGACCTGGGCTCGTTTCAGTGCGGATTTTTTGTTGGCTGTGCTGCAGTCGCTGTCTCAGTTGCTGGTGGCAGTTGTGCTTGTGGGTGTGGTCGTGGGAATTTCTCCTTGGGCGGCGCTGCTTGTGTGCCTGACCACTGGCATGAGCGCTTTTGTTACCTATCGTCTGGCGAGGAGCAAAGTGCGCCAGCTCAATGCCGTTTCCATGCAGACTGAGGCAGATGCCAACAAGGTTGCCTATCCGTCGCTGGCTGGCATTCGTGAGGTGAAAATATACGGGCAAGAGGAGGCATTTTTACATCAGTTTGCCAAACAGCGACAGGGATTTGCCAAGGTGCAGAGCCTGCTGCCGGTGGTCTATCCTGCACCGTCGTGGATCTTGGATTTTACGGGCATGGTTATGCTGCTGGTGGCCTTGCTGGTCATGAGCGGTCAGGGGCATTCCGTGGCAAGGCTTACCGGCGAACTGACATTGCTGGCTGCCGTAACTTGGCGGCTGTTGCCCACCATGACGACTCTGGTCAGTTATCTTTTGCAGGTACAGCAGCATATGATGTACACACAGGACGCCGTTTCTTTTATCGGCACCCTGGAAAAGGAAATGATTTCAGCCCACGTGAGTGTGGAAAGCGCCAGGCCGGAGATCTGTCCGCTGACAGAGGCGCTGGAATTGCACCAGGTGGCTTTTCGCTATCCAGACACTCCGGCTGACCGTCCCGACGCCTTGCACGATCTCAACGTGCGCGTGGAGCGAGGAAGGATGGTGGGGTTCATTGGCACGTCAGGAGCGGGTAAGAGTACGGTTGTGGGTTTGCTCACCGGGCTGCTGGAACCGACACGCGGCGAGATGCTGGTAGACGGGAAGCCGCTCACAGCGGAACGTAAGGCCGGCTGGTTGCGTGCCATCGGCTATGTACCGCAGACGCCTTTTTTGCTCAATGCTTCCATTGCGGCAAACGTGGCATTCGCCCAGTGGGGTGAAACCATTGACCGTGCTCGCGTGGAGCACTGCTGCCATATGGCGGCTATGGATTTTCTGGCCGACTTGCCGGATGGTCTTGATACGGTCATCGGAGAGCGTGGAGTACGCCTCTCCGGTGGACAGATACAGCGTGTGGCCATTGCCCGAGCCCTGTACGAAGGGCCTCAGCTCATGCTTTTTGACGAAGCCACAAGTGCTCTGGACGGCGCTTCTGAGCAGGCCATCCAGAATACCATCGAATCATTGGGCGGTTCCGTCACGCTTATCCTTGTGGCCCACAGACTGAGTACGGTTAAAAGCTGTGATGATCTTTACTGGCTTGGCAATGGGTCCATCATCATGCACGGCAAGCCGATTGATGTGCTCCCCCGTTATGAAGCGTGGCTGGCCAAAAGGGCTAAAGAATACGGTGCCTGAGTGACATCCTCTCACGCAGCGTGAAGCAAAGATCACTCCTGGAAGACCAGCGTCCGTCGTTCCCTATATCTTTCGGGAGGCGGTTGGCTCTGACTGAGGGAAATGCAGGGCTTTTGTACGTCTTGCGTTTCCCAGGGAATCTTGTTATTTTTTTTCAAATAGGGAGGGGAGCATGGTGACATCCGTTACCGATATGGGCTTGATCAGTCCTACAGTTACTGGCACGGACATGGTGATGATCAATTTGAACAACAAGATCGGCCGTGGCATGACGTTGAACAGCTGCGAAACCCTCATCCCCATCACGGTAGGGGCTCATGCGGCCAATTATGCCTTCGGCCCGGATATGGCGCATTTTACCGTACCCACACCAGATCTTCCTGAGATTGCCAAGGGCGCCCTGGCCAATTACAGCAGCTGATGTCACTCGCGAGGAGATGACGTAACGGCATTGGCTGTAAAGGGCAGTATCCTTGCGCGTCGTCCTTTTTTTGGCATGGAGGGGATGGCTGCCGCCACAGCGTCACGCAGTTCGACAACCATATTGCGGGCGCTTGTAAGCGGAGCTGTATCCATATCAGCACTGGCTCGCACCAATTTCGCCGTACATGTGAGGTAAATGCTGTCAAGATTGCGGGCCAAATTGTCACTGCGGTCATTGAGCGAGCATGTCAGTTCGTAAAAAATGCTGATGGCTCTGGAAATGTGGCGTGCTTTCCCGGGATAATCATGCGTACCCATACATATGCCGGCATTCTTCATGGAAAAGAGTGCCTCATCATACATGTGCAGCAAAAGCCAGCCGGGTTCTTCTGCAGAACGTGACTTGAACGGCAGGATGGTTGCCATGAATACCGCCTTGACTGAGGGCTTCCCCCTCCCCACAGCAAGACAATTTACCTTACCCAAAAATTTGCACAATGGGAAGTCCCTTTGCCTTAAAAATCAAACGACGCCTTGTCTTTTCTACTATTCCGGTCAGTGAGGGCTAAAATGACATGTATCTTGTCAGAATCATGGAGAATATGACCGTCTGAAAAATATGTCTGTGCCGCACTGGATATTATGGGCGAGATATGACAGTATTGATCAACTGCCGCTGCTGTGGCAGAAAGGCACACATAAAGACAAGGAGTCATCATGGTTACACTAACGCCTGACGCAGAGAAAGAACTGGCCGCCTATTTCGAGGCCAATCCCGATATGGAAAAGTCTGTCCGTTTGTATCTCATGCCTGGCGGATGCAGTGGCCCGCTGGTCGGCATGGCGCTAGACAAGGCCAATGAGCAGGATGACACCGAAGAGGTGTCGGGTATCACATTCTGTTCTGCCAAGGCATTTCATGAAGAGGTGGGTGATTTTAGTGTTGATTGCACCTATATGGGCTTCAAGGTGACAACGGAACGTCCTCTTCCTGATATAGGTGGTGGGTGCAGTTCTTGCGGTGGCGGGTGCACCGGATGTCATTAGCAGGAAAGCCGGAAGGTTTGGCAGCCATTTATACGCCCCCGGAAACGGGGGCTTTTGATTGGGAGAATAATACCGTTGTCATCATTTCGACGATCGTATGGGCTAAGGGAGCGTGGCGAATACGCACTGTGCGCAAGCTGGCACGGCCGGCGTCGTCTACGACACGCACTGTCACGTCACCCGGTGACCCCTGCCATAGCAGGGGTTTTCCAGGGGAGGAACTGCCAAGATAACTTCCATTGACAAACCAGTGCAAGGTGTGAACATCGGCCTCGGCATGTGCCAGGAAGACAATGGTTGTGCCAGTCTTTCCGGATGATGGCTGGCGATACATGACCCCCTCACGCGGCTGGACAATGACGGGAGCCAGCCCCGTTGCCCTGAGCTGCCGCAGGCATTGTGCTTCATAGGGCGGTGGTGATGGTTTGGGCATGCCGGCGCGGGCGAACATGGCAGCCAGATCACTGGGCCAAAACTCCCAAATTCGTGTTTCGGTGCGGCCTTCTTCTGGCGTACAGGCGCGCATGCCCGTTACCTTGTCCACCAGAATGCGGCGAAAGACTCCCGAAGGCGCGATGGGGGACACTCCGGGAATAAACCACGTCTGTGTTGTCTCTTGACAAAGCTCGGTGTCCAGATCTCCCGTGGCGGAACACACGGAAATTCTTTCAACGTTGAGGTCTGGAGCGGGTTCGGCAAAGGGATCACTCATGGATTCGTGAGCAGCCAGGTCTCGTGCCATATCCATCAACAAGGGGGCAGCCGTGATCCCTCCGACCAATCTGGGGTTTGGCATATTGTTGAAATGCCCCACCCAAACGGCCAGGATGTAGGGTCCAAACTTACCAATAGCCCAAGCGTCCCGAAATCCATTGGACGTGCCGGTCTTGAATCGTACCGGAAGGGAAATGCCGTTTTGCACACGCACCTGACGGTCAGGATCCTGGGCTTCCAGCATAGTCAGGGTCACAAAGGCCGCTTTCGGCGTGAGCAGTGGCCGTGGTGGCTGCGTGGGTGGCGCGTCAGCAAGAAAGCGCAGGGGGCGCCATACGCCCTTGTTGGCAAGCATGGCGTACAAACCCGCCAGTTCCCTCATGCTGATCTCGGCACCGCCCAGCACCAGGGCCAGACCGTAGTGTTCTTCAGGGGCGGCAAAATGTACATTTGCCAGTCGCAAAAAGGCGTACAAATTGGGATGTCGGAGCCGGGAGGCCAGGGTGATGGCTGGCACGTTGCGACTGGCCTTCAGGGCATCCGCAGCCGCCAGTGGGCCGCGGAATGCCCCATCGAAGTTTTCAGGATCGTATGCGGCAAAGGAGCGTGGCGTGTCGGCCAGAAGGGTTTGAGGGTGAATGAGGCCCTGCTCCAGGGCAAGGGCATAGATCATGGGTTTGAGGGTGGAGCCGGGCGAGCGCCGTGCGCGTGTACCGTCGATTTGCCCCTCTATGGCTTTATTGAAAAAATCGGTCGAACCGGCCAGCGCCCTCACCTCCATGCTGGGCCAGTGCAATAGCAGGGCAGCAGCATTGTTCAGTCCGTAAAGGCTGTTGCGGGCGGCAAATCGTGAAAGATGACGTTCAAGGCGTTGTTGTGCCCCCAGATCAATGGTGGTGCGCATCAGGTCACCTGCTGTCGGTTGCGCCAGAAGTTCGGCGCAGAGATGTGGAGCGAAAAAGGGCATGTCCCGCAAGGAATGAACGCGCAGGGGGGCACATTCCTCCCGGGAAAGCCAGGAGGCATTGAGGCGTTTCATGGCCTGAAGAAACAGCACATTGTTCTCAGTGGGTCTACGTCGGGTGGGGTTTTGCGGTACCAGCATAAGGGCTGCGCTCTCCGTTGGTCCGAGCCGTGCTGGTGTCTTGTGAAAGTAGCATACGGCGGCGGCTCCCAGACCTTCCACGTTGCCGCCGTAGGGGGCCAGGTTGAAATAGGCCTCCAGAATATCCTCCTTGCTGTAATGACATTCCAATTGCAAGGCTAACAGTATTTGCCACAGCTTGTCCCTGAGGTTGCCCGTTTCCAGTCCACGACTCAGACGAGCCACCTGCATGGTGATGGTGGAGCCGCCCATGAGGCGCCCGCCTTTGAGCATTCCCCAGGCAGATCGCAACAGGGAGAAGGGGTTGACGCCGGGGTGATACCAGAAAAACCTGTCCTCATATCGCAGAACACTTGCTATGGCCTCGGCGGGAATCTCTGTCAGGCGCGTGCGTATGCGATATTTTTGATCGGAAGAAAGGCTGACCCGCAGCATGTCGCCATGCCTGTCCAAAAGCACGCGCGAAAAACTTTTTCCCTCCAGTGGATGCGGGCATGGGGCGAAGATCAGCCAAGTGACCAGAGCCGAGGCTGGCAGGCACAACAGGCAAAGCATCATTCCCATGACACGTCGAGGCCACAAGGCGCGACACTGCTTCCTGGCGTGTGTGGGTTTTTGTGGATTTGCCTGCTGATTCGGGTTACAGGGCGGCTCCCGCAGAGCCAGCGTCTTGCGGGAGCCGCCTGTGGTGAGAGCGTCATTCAATGCTGACAGTTCCGCTGCCCGTGTAGGCGTTGATGGCTGGGTCGTACATGGCAGATCCCGTGGCAGAGGGGAGTATAAAGCGACCTCTGGTGGTGGCCCGTACTTTGTGTGTGAAAACCTGGCGTTCGCCGTTCAGATTGGTGAAGAATATGGCGCGGTCTTCACGCCGTTCAAAACGTACAAGACCGTCCTGGGGCTGTTGTTCTCTGTCCTTTTCCAAAATGGGTTCAAAACCTCCAGGCAGCAAATCCACCAGAACCACATTATGGATGTCTTTGACAGCCTGCACGGTCAATTCTACAGTAAGAACCTCTCCCAAACTGGCGCTGGTGACGGTTTCACCTCTGGCGTTGCAATAGCGGCGATGGAGTTCCAGCTTGTTACCACCGTCGTCGGTCGGAGCTTTGCGGTCAAAACCTTCTGTCGTAACAAGCAGATGCAGATCCGTAGCGGCGGCTGGCATGTCAGCTTTGTATTGAAGGCAACCCGGTGCATCGAGCACAATCGCGGAGCCCTGCATGACAGCCTTGTTTGAGCCAGTGGGGAATCCCTGGCCATAACGTGCGCAGCTCAGGGACACGTTTTCAAGTTCGGCGGTGGCATCAGCCTGTAAAATCAGCAGGGTACGGGCCGCAAGAGCCATGTCCACAGTGGTGGCATTGGTGCTGAAGGCTCCGTCCATAAGGTCCAGGAGGGGAATGTCCTGCTTCTTTTCTGGGAAGTGCTTCAGCACCATGAGCGCATAGAAAGCCCTGGCCGCTGCGGTAGAGAGGAAGGGATCGTCGTTGGTGTTGACACTCTTGGGCATGGTACGGCCTGCCTGACGGCGCAGGCGCAGCATATGGCGGCTGTCGGCGAGGAAGGCGGCGGCGACGTCCGTCTCCCAGCCACGGGTATTGTTTCGGAACCACTGTTCCAGTCGTTCCAGCTCCTGTGTCATGATGCGTCCGTCGCGTTGGAGTACCCAGGCTCCGTACAGTTTGATGCGGGCGTCGTTGATGTTGGCGGGTTGACGTCCTACGAGGCGTTCCAGGGCATTCAGCACGCTGTCGGCCAACCCCCCGGGTGTGGCTGCGCCACTTTCATGCAGTGTCACCAGGAAGTCTGCCGCATAGGCTGTGACGAAGTCATTGGTTTCGCTTCCAGGCCAGAGGCTGACACCGTTATAGCTGGAAGTGTTACCAATAGCGACGAGCGCCGCATTGATGGCCGCATTGCCGTATTTGTGTAGGGCCTCAGGCTTAAGGTCGGGACTGATAAGCAGATCCTTGCGCATCTCTGGCATACCAAGAAGAGTCGCATAAGGGAGGGCGCGGCTGACGAGCTGTTCAGTGCAGCCGTAGGGATAGGCCTTCAATCGTGCCAGCAAGGAACGCAGTGTCAGAACGGGCATGGCGGCTACGCTGGCCTGCCCCACGGCTTCAAAGGTGTGGATGTCGCGTGGGACGTCCACAACGGTCGGGCCATGCAAGACCGTGACGTTTTCCGTGCGCAGACGCGGAACTGGGGGACGGACGGAGACAGTCTGGGTTCGCACAGAGCTGTTTGCCCCTTTTTTGACGTTTGCCAGAGTGGCGGTAATGTTCACGCTGGCCTCGCCCAGGGTGTCATCGGCTTTCATGCGGAATCTCAGTGTGGCTTCACCGTTTTCGTCCACCATCAGAGTCGTGGGCGTGGGATTATCCACAAAGCTTAGCCCTCCCGTACTTTTCAGGCTCAGGTTCACAGGGGCCTTTTTGCCGCTGCCCTCCAGGGTGTTGGCCACCACGACGGCTGCCTCAAAAATGTCTCCAGGTGTTACGGCCAACGGCAGCAATGGCTTGAGAATGAGAGTGCCGCGTACTTCAGTGAAAGCTTCGGCATGGCCAGCGCGAGAGTCCCCGTTTTGAGGAGCGGCCGAACCCACTGCCATGAGGCGAATCTTGCCGCTCACGTATTCTGGAACGGTCAGGCGTACTTCCGTACCGTTTTTGTCCACGGGCACAATGTCATGCCAAAAGGCGAACGGGGGTTCTCCACGTCGTTTGAAAGGGTTGAGAAAACGTCCACCTGGTCCGGCCATGCCTCCGCCAAATCCGGGAATGCGACCTTGCAAACGGGCGTGGTCCGGCATGAGCAGGTCAAAGGCCGTGAGAGTGCTCACGTCCAGCGCACGATCAAGCAGAAGATCATGCAGGGGATCGGGTGTGGCAAAGTCCGTCAGCTGCAGCACTCCCTCATCCACGGCAAACACCAGCGCTCTGCCGGGAACGTCGGCGGTCAGGCGTGCCGTGATCACGCCTCCCGGGAGGACATGGGTTGGCACGTTGAAGGCCAGATTCATGTCACGTTGATCAAGGCCGACAGTAAAGGGGGCTACGGCCGCAGCGTGGGGAGCCATGTAGATTTCCTGGGAATCCATCGCCCTGGCATAGGAAACATTGATGTAGCCGCGACCTTGAAAGTCGTCTGGCAGACGAATTTCCTGGACGCTTTCTCCCGGTTGTGCCGTGAACCATGTTTGGGCAACCACGCTTTCTCGCTCCACGGTGATCAGACCTGTACCTTCGAAAGGTGTGGAGAGACGCAATTTGACAATCTCACCGGGGGCATAGTTCGACTTGTCGAGCTTGATACGCAGATCACCTTTAGCCAGGGAAGTCGGTGAAAGACCCTCTGGTTGAGCGAGTTTCATGCCTGCTACGGTGTAGGGAATCATGGCCAGCACAAGACCGTTATGGCGGATGGTCAGCAGATACTCACCGGCATCATTTGTGGGCAGTGGCAGGGAAAGACCCTGATTGCCCAGCTGGACGGTGTTGCGTGAGATCTCCGTATCCACGGGAGTAGCTTCATACCGGTAGGCCCCGTTGGAATCTGTCATCAGGCTGTTGACATATCGTCGTGCAGAAAACACGACCTCCACATGGGACAGATTGACGGGCACAAGCTCGTTGTCTAACGCCAAAAGACGCAGTGAGGCCTTGGCATTTTGGGGAACGTAATCAAGGTTGTTGGCCTTTCCTTCCGGTTTGTAACCGAGCGCCACTTCCAACGGGGAGAAAATGGCCTCAAGACGACGGGTCACGGCACGACCTCCTGCCGGTTCAAAACCTTCAAGGAGTATTGCGCCACGTTGCGTGCCCGCCGATAGACTGTTGAGAGGTAGGGAAAGACGCACTGTCCCCTTGTCATCAGTATAGGCATCGGGCAGCTCAATGGTTTGTCCTTCGCCCTCAAAGCCTGAAGGTTCATAAAAGGTGAAGTCCTCATATCCGGGAAAGCGCATATGAGATTTTTCAGTGCGCAGGACGGCCTTGACACGATGGTTGACGGCGACCTCGCCATACAGGTTGTCCAAACGGGCCTGAGCCCAGACATCGGGGGCGCCAGTGCCCGTGCGTATCCATCCCCTGGGCGTGCCGGGCGCAAACTGAGCGGTCAGGGCCAGCGTGTCCGGCTGAAATTCCTCCAGGCGCACACGGGCGCTCCCCAGCACGGCATTTTCAGGCGAGTTGGCCTTGCTTCCGGCCAGGCGAATGTCCAGTTGGTACGCTCCTACAGGGGAATCTTCGTCGCTCTTCCAGTCAAGGCTGTTGAAGCCGTCATGGCCCACACTGAACCTGTGTCGCAGAACTTCAGAACCTGTCGGACTTACGAGTACCGCTTCCAGCGGCAGATCCTGCGGCAGCGGTTGCCAGTCGTATCGGCGCACAAGACAGCCAAAGTGCAAGGTCTCGCCGGGTAGGTAAAGGCCGCGCTGGCTAAAGACGGAAGCACTAAGCCCGTCTTGTGTCGTGTGACGTCCGGAAATGGCAAAATTGCTGAAATCCACAAGGCGTTGGCTGTCATCCAGCGAGATCCACGCCAAATCCTCTCCACTTCCAGTCTTGGCCGTGGCAACAATGGCGACGGGACGTTTTTCCTGCCTGAGGTCGGGAGTCTGCGGGAGATCGGCACGCCCCTGTGCGTCGGTTAAGACCCGGTGCGCTGTGGTTCCGTTGGCTGAGAGCAGGCGTACTTCTACGCCTTCAACGGGAACGCCCTTGGCAAGATGCTGCACGAAGACGGTGCGTCCGTTGTTGGCGGCCTGTTTTACAATGAGCCCCATATCGGTGATGAGCAAAAGACGCGAATTTTGGGCAACCTGTTTGTTGCCGTTGTATCCTCTGAGTGTCACACGCATGAGCCCGTGAGTGGGTTCGGTGCCATTTTTCAGCAAGGGAGCCAGATCCAGCACGGGGAAGGATGCCGCGCCCTGAGATTTGGGGGAAAGGTCTATGCGACCTTCGACGGCGTCACCCATGACTTCCATGCTGACGGCCAGATCCTCGAAGGAGGAATCTTTGGCGGCCAGTGCCAGAAATGGATCCCGAACACGCTCGATGCGCCAGTGTAGCGAGGTGACTCCCGTGGCATAAATATCCAGCTTTTTTTGGCCGCTGAGCGTGAGAACGTTACCGGGCTGAAGAAACCCCACCTCGCTGTCTATGGATGGAACATTGAGGATAAAGCGGCGTACTTTGGCCGTCTTGGGGCCGGCAATGGACGGAAGCCCTTCGTCCACGGCAGCCAGCAGACCGCGACCGGCCTCGGCGTCAAGACGCAGTACAAGCCTGTCGGTTGCCTCGTTGAGGGGTTGGAGCGGTTCACCCTGGAGTTTTGTCCCTTTCTGGATGTCATCGGCACTGATAGCGGGAACGCGGGTCCAGTCAGCAGGTTTCCCGGCCTTTTCCGAGAGCTTAAGGGGCAGGGCAATGAGCGTGAGACGCTGCAGGATCTCGGAGGGAAGGGTGTGCATGGTTGTGGTGATTTCGAGTTCGTATGTCTTGTTCAGCTGGTCGTCACAGGCGGGTCGTATGACAATATCCTTCACATCCATGATGTGTGTGACGCCGGGAACGCTGAACATGGCGGTCACATCCCTGGGAGCGTTTTTCCCCGGATTTGTCAGGACGCACTTGCCGGCTTCTGTCGTGAATGCCGGTAAGCCCGCAATGCTGACCCTAGCGGCGGCATTGTTTTCCGGCAGGGAGGTTATCTGCGCCGAAACGACAACCTCATCACGACGTTCGTTCCATATGAAACGTGGCGGCGCGAAGGAGAGGCCGCTCTTGGTATCTGTGGGCGCAATGGAAATGTGCTCCTCCAGATTCCGCGTGAGAACAGGCCAGACAAAGCGCAGGGGGACGGAAACGGCGTGGGCCCCCTTGACGGAAGGATCGATCCACAACGTTTCCTTGCCAACGGACACGGCCTGGGGAAGGGTGGTGTAGGTCAGGTGTCGATTGAGCGAAAAGCGTTGTGGCAAAGAAACGTTATCCAGCGAGATGGCATATTTCGTTGCTGGAGCAAGGGACCCCTTGCTCGGGGTAAATCGCATTGTATCGTCGTTTTCCCAGCGCCATGAGCCCTCCACATGTGGCGTCATTTTTACACCAGGCACAAGACGGCCGGCTTCGCCAGCCGGAGCAGCAACACATTGCCGGAACCATTCCTTGCCGTACTCTTTCTTGCATCGCGCTTCATCCATTCTCAAGGTGACGGTCAAACCGTCAAGGCGCAGCAGGGGATCGCTTTGCGGATTGCTGGTGACGGCCATCCTGTAGGCGGATTCTGCAGCCGCAGGCAGGGGAACAAGGGTGGTGCAGACAAAGATCATCAGAGCAAGAACACAAAAGTGTTTGTCATGGGCTGTCATGAAGAACTCCTCAGGGTTGGCCATGCAGACAGTTGTCGAGGGAAGGTCGCTGAAGCGTGAGAATCGTCACTTCGTACCATGCCGAAAAACCTGTGGTTTGTCCATTGAGCTTTTTTCTCCTGACGTCAGTCTTGCGTGTGTGGACTGGCTTTTTGCGGACGTCTGTGAGATTATGTCACCGATTGTCCCGATCATTTAGTCAAGGGAATAGTATTCCGCCTTCAGCGGAGCAACCAAAACAGGTGGAGCAACGTACCATGGGCATATATGTGGATCAATGTATCGCACGCCTGCCACAGCTGGCGCCGCAGATGGACGCCATGGAGGCGGCGGTGGAGATGATCGTAGCCGCCATACTGAGGGGGAACAAGGTGATGACCTGCGGCAACGGCGGCAGTGCGGCCGATGCCGAACACATTGTGGCTGAACTGATGAAGGGCTTTCTTTTGCCGCGTAAACTGCCTCCCGATGTGGTTCGCAGATTGCGTGAAAGCGGCTGCCCGGAAGAGCTGGCCTGTGCCTTGCAGCAGGGCATCCCCGCCATTTCTCTGGTGGGGGGAGTGGCGTTGCCCACGGCCTTTGCCAACGACGTGAAGCCGGAATACGTTTTCGCACAGCAGGTCTATGCCTTGGGACATGAAGGGGATGTTTTGCTGGCTCTCAGCACTTCTGGCAATTCGCCAAACGTGCTTGCCGCCCTGCAGGTGGCACGCGCCTTGGGCATGGGCAGTATCGGCCTGACGGGCGGCAGACCCTGTGCCATGGCAGACCTCGTGGAAGTTCATATCGCTGTGGCCGAGACGGAAACCGCTCGGATTCAGGAACTGCATTTGCCCGTCTATCACGCCCTGTGTGCGGATGTGGAACGCCAGCTTTTTGGTGAAGGGGAATGAATATCACGCATCATGAGGCGGACAGTAGGGGGATGAGAAAGGCCGCCGCTTTCCGAAGAAAACGACGGCGTATACGGCACACGGGAAGGGAACGTGCGCGGGGGTGGGGGGCTTTGAATGAGCTGGCGGCCTCGGTGAGCCAGGCCGCCAGCCTGTCAAAAGAGCTAGAAGGTGTAGGCAAAGGTCATCTGCGCCTTCCAGGCGTCCTTTTTTTGAACTCCGGAATCTGTCATCCAACTACGGTTCCAGGTGTCGGTATCGTACATATTCACGATGTAGCCGAGGTCAAGGTTGACAGTCAGATTTTCGTAGATCTTGTAGTTACTGTCTAAGTTGAATTCCAGCAGGTTGTCGTTGGTGGTCATGTATGGGCCATCGTAGCTGTAGGGATCGTCTGTGGCGCCCCAGGCACTTGATCTGTTATCAAAGTATTTTGTCATGGACGGACTGTTGGTGCCCCCCCACAAAGCCACACGGAACGTGTGCGAGAGATCTTCAATGAAGCTCATGTCGCGCACCTGCAGCCCTACGCCCCATGTGCCAGCGTATGTCATGTTCTTTTCGTAGGAGTAGCCCTTGGTATTGTTTGCCCAGAAGTCAGTGCCTCCGCACCCCATAAAAGACGTGAAATAACCTCCTGCAGACAGGGAGGGCAGACGTTTGGAACCGTTCTTCATGCTGCCGTCGTCGCCGCTGGCATACCAGCCGAAGATGCCGGGAACGCCCCAATCAAACTTGTATTCTACAAGGGCCTTCGCCAGCCAGCCTTCTCGCCTCGAGTCGGCGCGGATGGATTGTCCGCCTGCGCCGCGCTTCCAGAGGTCATATTTCCCGAGGCCGCTGGAATACCCATAGTCAAATTCAAACTCAATGTTCAGCGGATCCCAGACAGTCAGGCTGATGGGCAGACCGAACCAGAAGAGGGAATTGTATGCCGAGCTGTTGCCAAAGCTGGTAGTGTCGGCGGCGAAGCCAGGATGGAAATTTACCAGAGTGGACTCAACGGTTCCGTCAGGCGATGACCATATATCGCCATCTGTGTATCTTCCAAATCCGTTATAGCCATCCAGTGTGTTTTTGCCCATGATGCCGTACATGACCCAAGGCGTCAGTTCAACGCCGTCAAAGGCCAGAGGCAATGTCAGGGCAAAAAGATCAAGATTGTCCAGGTAGTTTCTCTGCCGCGTGGTGCCGTTGATGTCGCGTCCGACGAAGTTGTCGTTGTAAGGGCGCATCCAGAGGGCGGTCAGACCCACGTTGTCGTTGAACTTATAGTTGCCTACCACAGCGGCAACGTCAGAGTCCAAAATAGCAGATCCACCGGCGGCATTGGGCATAGAGGGGCCCTGAAGGCCCATGCGGAACTTGAGGTCGGTTTCAGGCACAGACCAGTCAATATAGGCATTCTTGACTTTGATGACATTGGTGCCGTCAGCGCCCAGGGCGCCGCCATCACCGGCATTACCCCAATCCTGCGTGCCGATTTCAAAATATACTGTGCCTGACAGAGCCTCGGAAGCTACGGCATCAAGTTTGATACGAACACGCTGGGCCGCTCCGAACATGTCATTTGAATTTGTTTTTTTGCCATCCGACTTGTCCACAAAAGTGGCGTCAGAAAGCCCAAAGCCCACCAGCCATTCACCTTGGGCCTTGAAGTCGATGGCCTTGGCACCTGTCTGGATGCCCATGAGCATGCCGGCGGCCAGAAGTGTCACCATGCAGGCTTTTTTAAAACTGTTCCAGGTTTTCCTTTCTCTGGACATGCCCGAATCCTCCACAAAAGGGTTTTGCGAAACTCCCTTGGCCGTGCGATGGGCCCATATGTTTGGAGTATCGCCTGTTTATACAGGTCATTATATGACTTGTACAAATTTTGCCACAGGCATTCCAGATTGTCAATCAAATTGAAATCAATTTTCTAATTCTTTGGTTTTTGTTCCTTTCAGGCGTATCTGGTCAGGCGGCCTGTCATGCTGTCCGAAGCCAGATAGATCTTGTCAAGAGTGATGTTTTGGCCAATTTCCGGCCAGCTGAGACATGAACCGTCGTCAGTGAGTATCCAGTTGTCCCGTTGGGCCTGTGTGGCTCTATACAGCAGGGGGAATGCCCCAAGAGGCACGTTGACGCGTTGGCCGTCGTTGAGTTCCACTTCCATTCTCAGGTTGCTGAATTCCACGGATGTTGCGGATATATGGTTGCGTCTTGACATGATGTCCTCCCCATGGTTTGCCTGAATTCTATGATAGTCAAAAAACATGCAAACCTTGGGCCAAACAGAAAAATGACACGTGTGTTATGAACGGTCGAGCTCACCACGCAGCAGGTCACGGGCTTCTGAGGGCTTGTCTGATGCAAGCGTCAGTGCGCGGTTGCCCAGAAGCGTGCAAACGAGGGCACCCATGCCGGAAAAGGCGCTCATGATGCCAAGCGGAAGAGCGCTTTGTGGTCCAGCAATGCCGGCGAGAGGCGAGGCGGCTGCCCCGCAGACGAAGAAGGCCACGCCGAGAATCCCCGAAGCGGCACCGGCGCCTGCGGACTGGGCCATGATGGCCAGGGTGAAACTGGTGGGCTTGGTCAAGCCCTGGGCGGCGAGCATGGTCATGAGGCTGACCATCATGGGCAAGGGCGAGCTCGGTTGCAGTATGGCAACGGCGAGAATGGCCAGGCATGCCAGGGCGCGGCAATAATTGCCGAAGGCTAGAAGAGCCTTGTCGCCAAAGCGTCCGCTAAGTTGACCCACCACGAATGAGGAGAGCACCAGCACCATGGCGTTGGTGCCGAAAAACAGACTGAACTGTTCCACACTGAAGCCGTAGATATTGAGAAAGATAAAGGGTGAGGCCGAAATATAGCAGAAAAAGCCTGCGGCAGTGAAGCCCTGTACGCCTGTGTACCAGAGGAAGGCCCGATAGTGGAAGAGCTTGCCCATATTTTTGAAGGACGCCATCATACCGCCGCGAACGCGTTTCTGAGGTGACAACGTTTCGGGTATGGCTAACCGACACCCCAGAAGAAGGAGCAGGCCTATGCCGGCCAGAAGGTAAAAGATGCTGCGCCAACCAAGGGTTGAGGTAAAAAATCCTCCGCCGAGAGGGCCGATAACGGGAGCGATGCCGGTGATGGCCATGAACATGGACATGAAGCTGGTAAGTCGCGACCCAGTAAAGGAATCGCAGCTTAAAGCCCGGCATAGCACGGTCCCGCCGGATCCTCCTAGTCCTTGCAGAAAGCGTAGCAGGAGGAAGGATTCTCCTGTGGACGCATGGGCGCAGAGTATCGATGCGCCCGTAAAAACAGCCAGGGAGGCCAGCAGAATGCCCTTGCGACCGATGCCGTCCGAGATGTGACCAATGACGATTTGTCCGAGCGCCAGTCCCAGCAGGCATGCGGCAATACTGGCTTGAGCCATGGTTGCGGGAATGGACATATCCTTCGCGATGTCCGGGAGGGCTGGGAGGTACATGTCAGTACACAGGGGACCGAAGCCGGCGAGAAACGCCAGCAGGACAATGACAAAAGCGCGGTGTACGCCGCGTATGTCTGCCAGGGAGCAGGTGTGGGAATTGTCGGCCATGCGCAGCGCCTCATTGTGGTCCAGCTCTCCGAATTGTGGCCCCTGTGGAACATCCGTTCCTCAGGGGCACAATCGTCAATAGGGAGAGAACGGCAGGAAAGGCTGAGCGGGCTAGAGAGTGGCCAGTTGCTGTTTGGCCTCTTCGGCTTCGCGTTCCAGAGTGTTCCTGGTGGTTTCGTCCAGGCCGAGGGCTTGAGCAAGTCCGTTCAGGTAGCTTCTCTCCATAAAATTGTCCACATCCACGATGAGGCAGGAAAGGCGGTAGAGATCTTCCCCTTGCTCGCGGGACTGCACTTCTCTGGCCAGCACGGCAGGGTCAACTGTCTCCTTGGTGAAGTAATCCAGCATGACAGACACGTCCTGTCCCGGATACATCTGTTGCAGCATCATTTCTATGCGGCCCTTTTCAATGTCGTCCAGATGCCCGTCAGCTTTTGCCACATAAATCATGGCCCGCAGGAGCAGCATTCCCGTGGGGTCAGCCACGGCCTTGTCAACCTGCCGCGATTCCCCAAAAAGGTCATCCCAACCGCTGCCCTGTGCTGCCGTCTGTTCGGTCTGGCCCGAGGCCTGCTGCTGGGCCCATTTTTTGTAAAAGTTCCAGGCTACAGCACCAATGCCCGCCAGACTGGCCGTGTTTACGGCCCCCTTGGGCAGAATCTGGGCGAGAATCGCCCCGATGGCGCCGGCGCCGAGCAAGCCTCCCATGCCTCCGGGTGCGCTACTGCCAACGTTCCGTGCCTGTCCGGCCAAGTTGCCGAGTATCTCACCCAGTCCACCAAAATTTCCCGGTCCGAATGAAGCATTGCCGAAATTGCGGGAGGAAGCCTGCGTTTGTCCCGCCAGTTGACCCAGAACGTCGCGTAGGGCGCTATTGCCGAGAATGTCAAATAGGGATGCCATGTGTACCTCGCTTTTTGTTGAAGGAGTTCCGCCAGAGGCTGGTTGTGCCCTGCGGCAATCTGGCACGAAATCCGCTACGGACACATGCATATCGCAAAATGTCAATTTTCACCACAGAAGATTTTTTACCTAGATTGGCTCATATTTTGCATATACCGTAACGTCGGGCCGTCCGACATTCCGGCAAGTGATGGCAAATGCGCCGTCAACAAAGGAGCAATCCATGCAACAGGGCATGTACAGTGGCCTTTTTGGGGCTTTGACCACAGAACATCGCATGAATTTCATCGCCAACAATTTGGCGAACGTGAATACACGCGGTTACAAGCGGGAAACCCTCGCGTTCAAGGACACATTCCCCGTCTACGCGCATGACGAGATACGGGAACCTATCTCGAATTTGCGGTCCGAACCCCTGTTCCCGGATCCCCGCAATGCGGCCAGAAGCCGTATTGCCGTATCCAGGATTGATTATTCCCAGGGGGCCATGAAATATACCGGCAATAATCTGGACGTGGCCATTGCCGGTGAGAACGCCTTTTTCCGTGTCAATACGCCGACAGGGCCCTACCTCAGTCGCAACGGAGCCTTTGTGCTCAACAATGAGGGAACGCTGATGACGCCGCAGGGCTACACTGTCATGGGGCAGGGCGGTGGTGCCATTCAGATACCGGCCGGTACGCGCCATATTCAGATCAGCGGTGACGGACAGGTGATTGCGGACGACGCCGTGGTGGGGCAGTTGGCCCTGGTCAGCGTGGATAATCCGCAGAATATGGAAAAGATGGGGGGCAATCTCTTCAAGCCCCGGGAGAATGTGGAAGTTGCCGAAGACAACGCCTACCTCAACGGAGCCCGCCTGGAGCAGGGTTTTGTGGAGGCGGCCAATGTTGAGGTCGTTTCCGAGATGGTCAACATGATTGAAGTGCAGCGTCAGTTCGAGGCTTACCAGAAGGTCATGCAAACAACGGATGCCATGGATCGCGAGGCCACGACAAAAGTCGGCCGCAAGACGAGCTAGCCTTCCGTGACGTAAACGTCGTCGGGATACCTTATTAAGGAGAAATTATTATGATGCGTTCCCTGTATACTGGCGCTTCAGGCATGATAGCCCAGCAGCTCAACATTGATGTGATTTCCAACAACCTTGCCAACGTCAATACCACAGGTTTCAAGAAGAGCCGTGCAGAGTTCGAGGATCTCATGTATCAGACCATGCGCATGGCAGGATCCATCACCGAAGGCGACAATCGTCTGCCCGTGGGCGTTCAGGTAGGTCTTGGTACCCGACCTGTGGCGGTACATAAATTCTACACTCAGGGGGATTTCCAGAATACGGGCAATTCCCTGGACGTGGCCATTGAAGGCGACGGTTTTTTTCAGGTGGACGTGAACGGTGAGCTGATGTACACGCGTGCGGGCACCTTCAAGCTGAATCAGGATGGCACGGTTGTCACGGCCAACGGGTACATTCTGCAACCGGAATTTGCCGTGCCTGCAGAAACCAAGACCATTTCCATCTCTTCATCCGGACATATCGCTGCCCTGGATTCACAGGGACAGGAACTTGCCGGAGCTGAGATACCGCTTTACACCTTTATCAATCCGGCTGGGCTGGACGCGAGGGGCCGCAACCTGTTCACGCCGACAGAGGCCTCCGGCGATGCCACAGAGGGGGTTCCGGGTACTGACAACGTAGGCACGCTGGCACAGGGCTTTTTGGAAATGTCCAACGTAGAAGTGGTGGACGAAATGGTGAACATGATCGTGGGGCAGAGGGCCTACGAGGTGAACTCCAAGTCCATCCAGACGTCCGATTCCATGCTGGGCATTGCCGTTCAGCTCAAGCGTAGCTGACGGAGAAGACCATGCGTGATTGCGTCGGCAGGTGTCGTTATCAAATTCTGGCTGTTCTGCTGGCCCTCTGGACGTGGTGCGAAAGCCCGTTGTCGACATTTGCGGCCCCATCGGGCGGTGTTTTCAGCGGAGGGGTATGGCAGGATACCGAGCGCAATCACAGACGATCCCCCACTCAGGTGCAGCGTCAGCTTTCTGTCACGAAAAGATCGGCACAAAACACGCCTAAGTCCCTGCCTGCGGATGCCCAGGGGCAACGCGCCGCCAAAACGCGTGCCGCACTTGCCTCGGGAGCGGCTTCTCTCGCCGAGGATGGTCAATCGCACATGCTGGCCGAAGGCGACTGGAGGCTCAAGGTCAGAGTTGCCGCCGTCACCGGAACGGACATGGTGTTGTTGGGAGACATAGCCACCCCTTTGGGAGAGATGGACAAAGACGTCTGGGAAAATCTCAGAACTCAGCCGCTTTGGCCTGCCCCACCAGTGGAGGGCAAGCCTCTTCAAGTCAGCCGCTCTCGCCTCGCCCAGGCATTGCAGCAGGCCCTGGGCAAGGATGTGGCCGGGCGCTGTGTCTTGCCCCCTTCTCTTGTTATCCAGCGTGGCGGGATGGTTTTTTATCAGGACGATTTGCGCGCCTATGTTGTCAAAAGTCTGACAGCACAGCTCTCTGCCATGCCTGGTGAAGTGGAGCTTGGCGATTTTCGTCTGCCGGAATATATTTTTCTCGCCCATGCCCAGCAACAGGTCCAGCTAGAACCGGGCAAACTCGCTCCCGGTCGTGTTCCGCTTCGTTTTGCCGTTCAGGAAGCGGACGGAACCGTGCTGAGGCGCATTTCAGGTACGGTCAATCTGACCCTGTGGGTGACAGCGCCCACGGCGGCCCAGGCCATGAACAAGGGCGACGCCCTCACGGCGCAGGCCGTCACCTTCACAAGAGTCAACGCCAGCCAGCTGCGCGAACTGCCCTGGGATGGCAGGGGGGGACCGTGGCAGCTCGCACGTGCCATCAACGTCGGGGAACCCATCCTCCAGAGCGATCTCGTGAGTCAGCTTGTGGTCAAGCGTGGAGACGTGGTCAATCTCATTTATTCACGGGGAAATTTGCGCAGTGCGGCGCAGGCTCAGGCCCTTGCGGACGGTGAGCCGGGGGCAACCATTCCGGTACGCAATTTGCAAACGAAGAAGCAGGTCTTTGCCATCGTCAAGAATGGCAACACCGTCGAAATTCATTGAAGGAAGTGAAAAGCGCTTCGGAATGCTACCATGTTTGTGGGAGGAGAGATAATATGCCGTCACGCTGTATCGTTCCCATTTTGGCAATACTGATCCTTTGCTGCAGTGCGTGCAGCGGAGCTCCACACCGTCGTCCGGCCCTCCGCCAGCCGGTGACTCCACCGCAGGAATATCGTCAGGAGGCGTATTCGGCCAATAATCCCGGTTCGCTCTTTGCCGCCAGCGAGGGCGACACCCTATTTGATGACGCTCGTGCCAGACGTGTGGGCGATCTGGTGGTGGTCAAGCTTGTGGAAAATACCAAGGCTCAGAATAAGGCCGAAACCACGGCCAACAAGAATGGTGCCAATAAGTATGGTGTCAGCTCCCTGTTCGGCCGTTCTAAGACGGGCTTCATCCCCTTTGTCAACATCGGGCCGCAGGGCAGAGTGGAGGAAAATCCGCTTCTCGCCAGCTCTTCAACCAGTGATCTGAGCGCCACCGGCAAGACCAAGCGTGAAAATTATGTCACGACATCTCTAGCGACACGCGTGCTTCGTGTCTTGCCCGGAGGCTTGCTGGAAATTGAGGGCGCACGGGAGATACGCGTCAATGATGAGACGGAATATATGGTCGTGCGTGGCATGATACGTGCCAGGGATGTCAGTGCGGACAATACCATCCTTTCCACGCAGATTGCCGACGCCACCATTGAATATTATGGCTCAGGCGTTTTGGCCGACAAGCAGAAGCCAGGCTGGTTCACCAGGCTGATGGACAATATTTGGCCGTTCTGAGCTTGTTGCCTTTGCGAGGAATTATGGCCCGCCCTTTTCAGGGGTGGGCCTTTTTGTATAATGAAGTGGTCTCGTTTCGCCTGCAAGATCGGTTTGAACGCACCCTGACTGCCAATGACGAGCGGCGACGTTTCCCTTTCCCGGCTCTGCCTGAAGACATTGCAAACCAGAGAAAGTTGTTCTGGATGAAAAACTTGCAGATCAATGGCAACTAAGTTACAAGAAAAGAAAGCGAGAGTGGTGAAATTGGTATACGCACTGGATTTAGGATCCAGCGCCTTCGGGCTTGCGGGTTCAAATCCCGCCTCTCGCACCATCAGAATTTCAGGCGGTTACGTTGAAATGTAGCTGCCTTTTTTGTTATCAGGACGGCACCAAATCTCATAGGGGCTCTTTGATGTCGTATATACTTGGCATAAGGAAAACGTTCCAACCACGCCGCCTACACGAGCAGGTCATAGTTTGATAACTTATGGGTCTTATTGAATCGGTGCTTCCATAAGAGGCGAAAAATGGAAAAATGGGAATGGACGACACAAGATGAGCGTGCTATGTTGAATTCGCTGATGGGCAATATGTGCTAAAACACTGGCCCTTAGTGAGCAGTTCCATATGGGGAGGGGGTGCCAGACAGCGGAAGGACACGGCTGTATTTTCTGGCACGTGCTTGTGTTCGCAAAAAGAGGAGTATTATATGAGTCAGGACAATTCTGGAGTTGTCGTTGATCGGGCCAAATCGCAATGGTCCGATTTATGGAAAAAAGAGGATTATTGGGCCATATGGATAGGTTTTTTCATCCTGGCAGTGGGACTGTATTGCGTCTTTAGCGGCAAGGATGACCTGGCTGCCAAGAACGCACCCTATGTGGCCGTCATGAAGGCTGAACAGGAAAAGACCTCTGCCTTTAAAACTATCGAATGGTATGAGGCGTCAGCCGCGTCTAAGGCCGTTCAGGCGGTGAAACTGCCAGCCGTCAAGAATTTGCTGGCTTTTCTCAAGACTCCGGCGCGTTGGCAATCCAGCCCATTGGAAGCACTGGTGCTCTCAAAAGCCGAGGCAGACAAGCGCAATGAGGCCGTAAGGCCGGCTATTGAAAAGGCCAAAGCTGCTGAAGCCAGTGCGCTTGAGACCGCTCGCACGGCTCAGGCCGCAGCCTCCGGGGCTATGTTCAAGGACGAAGCTCTCAACAAGACTGCGGCTGATGCCATTGCCGCCTGGCAAAAGGCTAAGGGTGAGACTGGCAAGGCCAAGAAAAAGGAAGTCAAGCCATTCAACCTCATTCCCACACTCATCGGTACAGGCATTGTCCTGGGCCTCTTGTGTACTGTCGGTGCCATATTCATGGGCTTCAATGCGGTCAAGTTCTTCCTGGCTTTTCAGGGGGTGTTCTGGCTGTGTGTGTTGGCCAATCTTCTTGGCAATCAGGTGACCATGCGCAAGTATGGCCTCAATGCCGAAATCTGGGGAATTATTCTGGGCATGCTGGTGGCCAACACTGTGGGGACGCCCAAATGGCTCAAGTACGGCGCACAGGTGGAATATTACATTAAAATCGGTCTTGTGCTGTTGGGTGCCACCGTGCTTTTCCACAAGATTATGGCCATCGGTATCCCTGGCATCTTTGTTGCTTGGGTTGTGACACCTATCGTCCTTGTGTGCACATACATCTTCGGTCAGAAGGTTTTGAAGATACCTTCAAAGACCTTGAATATCACCATTTCGGCTGACATGTCGGTGTGCGGCACTTCGGCGGCCATCGCCACAGCCGCAGCCTGCCGTGCCAAAAAAGAGGAACTAACCGTTTCACTGGGCCTTTCTATGGTTTTCACGGCCATCATGATGGTGGTCATGCCCCTGGTTATCCGTGCGCTGAACATGCCTGAAGTTCTGGGTGGTGCCTGGATTGGCGGTACCGTGGATGCCACGGGCGCTGTGGCAGCCGCTGGCGCTTTTGTCGGTCCCAAAGCCATGCAGGTGGCCGCCACGGTCAAGATGATCCAGAACGTGCTTATCGGTGTCACGGCTTTCTGCGTCGCTGTGTACTTTTCCACCAAGGTTGAGGCTCAGGCCGGTGAGAAGGTAGGAGCCATGGAAATCTGGCACCGTTTCCCCAAGTTTGTGCTGGGTTTCCTTGCTGCCTCCATTTTCTTCTCTTGGCTCAGCTCAGGGCTCGGTTCTGACATGGCCCGCATTCTGGTGGACAATGGTACCAACAAGGTAGCCGGTTCCCTGCGCGGATGGTTCTTCGTTCTGGCGTTCATCTCCATCGGTCTGACAACAAACTTCCGTGAACTTGCCAAGTATTTCAAGGGTGGCAAGCCGGTCATTCTGTACGTCTGCGGCCAGAGTTTCAACATAGTCCTGACGTTGCTTATGGCTTGGATCATGTTCTACAAGGTCTTCCCGGAGATCACAGCCAAGATATAACGTCGTTTCATAACAGTATTGCCCGCCGCAGTCTTTTGGCTGCGGCGGCCTTCTCTTTTATGGCGGGCTGATCATAGGCCGCAAGAAGCAAAGACATGTGGGCAATGAATGCCACCATGAGCAGGGGAATGTCAGTGACCCGCAAGATTTTTCAACTGTTTTGCTGGAGCGTCGGTTTGTGGGCATTTTTCGCCATCGTCACGCCTTGGTTGTATGATCGCTCGCCAGCATGGCAACGCTACTACCATGTACAGGAAGAGAACGATCTGCACAGTGGGGCCGTGTATTATTGTGACGTGCCTGTGACACTGGAGTCCGAGCTGCATGTGCGCGAATCGGTTCGTGAGGGCATGAAGGCGTGGCAAAACCGGCGACATGGGACAAATGCCACGCACAATGCGGAAAAATGACAGGAAGTTAGCGTTTTTTCCAGCAACGCAGCAGTTGTTTTATCTTTCGTGCCAGGTTGATGTAAAATCCCCAGCTTGGATAGTCTTGCCAGTACCGTTTGGGTGCTCGCATGAGAGAATCCCATTCGGCATGTGTGAGGCCGAGGAGCTCGCAGACATAGCTAATGTCATTTTCTAATGTTTCTGGAGTATAGGCAGAATGTTGCATGGCCTCCATGGCTTCATCACGGGTCATGATTCCAGCAACAATCAGGCTTGAGTAGTGCGCTCGTTTTTTGTCGTAACCGAAACGTTGTGGCAGAATATGATTCTGGAAAAGCTTGGTAAAGCGTGATTCCTCGTGTTTTTGCCCGTAGTCTTTCCAGCCACATTCGTTTTCAAGAGTTTTGCGTGCCGTAAAAACGTCGTATGGCATGTTGTTCAGAGGCGTGTGGACGTGAATTCGGCTGAAAAATGGTATTTTACCGTAAAATCTGGCGCAGTCCCAGAACGAAATGACGGGAAATGTTCTGAGGGGGTGTTTGCCGAATTTGTCATGCACGGCAACCAGCTGCCGGCCATCGAGTCCGGGATGTCCCCAGGAAGCGGGGAGAATGCTTTCAGAAACCAGATTCATACCTGAGAGCCAGTGCCGTATGCCATATTCCTCGCATTTTTTGAAAAGCACGGCAAAAAACGCGTGGTCCTGGGGTACGTCCAGATTGGACAGACCGGATTTGAGATACGCCACCTGCACATCTCGCATTTCTTCCCAGTCAATAGTGTGTATATGAAGATCATAGCCCAGCCTTTCGGCCAGTGTTTGTACATTGTGGGTGGATTCTTCGGTATTCCAGCCGCCGTCTACATGAAACAGCAGGATCCGCAGTCCCCATTCTCGGGATTTCCATGCCAGGTAGGAACTGTCCACCCCGCCGGAAAGACCGAGAATGCAATCATATTTGCCGCCTTGGCCATCTTGACGGAGGCGTGCAACCATGTTGCTGATGTTATTCTGCCCCTTGGCATTGGGAAGATACTCATCAGCCATGCGCCGTAGGGCCGTGGTGCAATGGTTGCAATACCCTTTGGTATCGAAGGAAATGGCGGGATCGGAAGTGTCCATGATGCAACGGGTGCAGATCTGGTAAGGCATGCCTGGGCTCCTGGTGTTTGATGAGCGTCGGATCCTTATACCGACTGACTTCGTTGGCAACAAACGGACCTCATGCGTTTTTCATGATCTGGATGGGGAAGCCAAGAGAGTCAATGGCTTGCGGCATGAGCGATCATAGGTCTTTCCGAATCCTGAAATGTCCTATATCATGGATATAAGTCACAGGCAACTGAAGGTTTTTTGGCGGTGAGCATATGTGTCATGGGAGTCTTATCTACACTACAGGCGGCTATCCATTCGTTGCCGAAGACATTGCCTCTGAGGGATTGCCCGTCAGCATGATGGAGGCCCAAATTGTCGGTTTGCCTATCGTCAGTACGGATGTGGGGGGAGTGTCAGAAATCGTCACTCCTGGTACTGGTCTGCTCTTGCCCGCATCATACCAGCAGGAGCAATTTGATTCGGCAGTGTTGGCCCTGAGACAGAGGAAAAATAAGGCAATACGTGGGCGTATCGCGCGGCACGCATGTGCGCGTTTTTCTCTGGGAAATTATGGACATTTCGTTGAAGAAGTGTTGCTGCCACAGATGGAAATTTCTGCGAAATTGCTGCGTGCTTAACCCCGCCCTGGCATGAGCCTTTGGGGATTTCTTGCTCCGGCCTTCGATTCAAGGCTTTTCTTCAACAGATTAGATATTTCCCGGCATCTGGATTATTCTGCCGTTCCCATGATGAAATCCGCGCTATGGCTCCCATCAATTTTCGGCATCATCGTGTTGCGCCATTCACATCCTACCGGCTGTTCCATGCTGGAATGGGAGGTGGGGTGTAGCTGTCCAGCTGGCGAAGGAAGGCTCGGTTCATTCGTACTGGCAGGCCATTGCGCCCGCGCACCACTGGTCCGTGGCACGCTTGAGCTTCAAGCACTGCTGGAATCTGTTCAGAAGTCGGGCGTAGCAGCTGTTCGGCCCGTTCTAGAAAAGGAAGAGGGTTCACCGCTGTGCCATCCCCTTTGTGCAGGCTGAAATGCAGATGTACGCCAGTGGTCCTGCCGGTACAACCAACATGCCCCACAATTGTTCCCGCAGTGACGCTTTGCCCCACGTTGACCATAACTTTTCCCAGATGTCCGTAATATGCTGTCATGCCGTCTTTCTGATGTATGACCACCGCTAAACCCAGGCTTCCGTTGGGGCCTGCCTGTTTTACCGTGCCGTCTTTGAAGGAGACCACTGGCCAGCCGATTCTTGCTCGAATGTCTATGCCATAATGCATCCGCAAGGGCTTGCCGCCTCTGCCAAGCCATCCAGGCATGGCCCTGGGGCCAAAGGGTGACGTGATCAGTGAACGTAGGGGAGGCAATTTTTGCTGAGCGTCTGTTTGGGGAATACGCTCCGTAGAAAGATCTTCAGGGATGCTTTCGGGATGGGATGGCGGCGGATCGGAGCTGGAGGGAGAATCAGGTTGTTGAGGTGAAGGGGAGTCACTGAGTTCGGTGTCAGGAAGATATTTTGAGGGGCAGTTGTCCTGTTGAGCGACATCTTCCCCTGATAGAGGTTCTGATTGGGCATCGCCTTTTGTCACGAGAGTGAAGGCAGTGACAAAAATGATACTATACAGCAAAAAACGCACTTTTTCTTCACCAAAAAATTTGTGTCCAGGGCATAGACTTGTGACGGCATAACGTAAATGTCCGGATAAGGCGAAAGTCAAGGTAGTGTCAGGGGCAGTAAAAATCAAGTCAGTCGGGGGTCGTTACGCTTTTCAATATTTCACAACGATTGCGAGTAGCACGAGAACTTCCTTTTCTTGACAGGGATTATTGGGGATTTTATGTATGCGTCACAACAGGATTATTGTGTTTCCCTATATGACGTTGTTACAGAAACGACGCTTTTAGTCCGGTGCCATCGGTTAGTAAAGGAGATCTACATGTTGAGGCATTTCTTTCAAAGCTTGACTGTGATTTCAGTCATGTTTTCGATCTTATACATGGCAGACAATGCCTATGCGGTGTCACAGACTGTGCGTGTGCTGGCCACAACCTATCCCGTGTATCTGCTCACAAAGGCCGTGGCACAGTCAAGCCCGGCATTGAAGGTAGAACTGCTCATCCCCTCACAGACGGGCTGCCCGCATGAGTATGCTCTGACTCCAAAAGATATGCGCAAATTGGCAGAGGCGGACATTGTGGTCATCAACGGTCTGGGTATGGAAGCCTTTATGGAAAAAAGCCTCAACAAAGTCAGCCATGCTACCATTATTGATAGCAGTGCCAATGTGGCCGTGCTGCACATGTCGGGACATTACGTGGACAGAATAGCGGGGGAGAATCCGCACAACAATCCTATCAACCCACACGCATTTTCCAGCCCTGTGCAGGCAGCAATAATGGTGCGTACCATTGGGGATGCTCTGGTCAAGGCGGTGCCAGAATTCGCTGTGGAATGTTCTTCCCGGGCTGAAGCCTGGGCCGGCCGATTGGAAAAACTGGGGAAGAGACTAGAAATCGTGGGCAATAGAGCCTCCATCAAAGATGTTATGTTGCTGCACGACGGCATGGCCTATCTGGTGCGTGATGCCGGCCTGAATCTCGTGGGCATCCTTCAGGAGAATGAGGATGTGCCACCTTCGCCGACGCGATTGATGGAGGTGAGTCAAAGCCTTCGCAAGCATGGTCCTCTCTTGCTTGTTGGTGAAACGCAGTATTCGGATAAACCTCTCCGCGTTCTTGCGGCCGAAACGGGTGCCAATGTCGTCGTTCTTGATTCCGTGGCTTCTGGTTTGGATGAGGCGTCCATGGAATATTACGAACAGGTCATGGAGAATAACTGTCGTATTTTGGAGGACAGTCTTGACAGGTAGCGCGCAGGATGAATCTCTAGTGCGCTTTGTCCATCTGGGCGTGCGTCTCGGAGAACGGAATATCCTTGAGAACATTTGTGCCGAAATTCCCCTCGGTGGCAGTACCGTACTGGTGGGTCCCAACGGCGCTGGCAAGACGACACTTCTCATGAGTCTGCTTGGCGAGCAGCCATATAGTGGGGATATCTATTTTTCGTGCGGATCGCGTCAACCACATATTTCTTACGTGCCTCAACAGCTTGCCCTGGATCGAAGCCTGCCCCTTCGCGTGGACGAATTCCTCGCCTTGAATCGGCAACGACGCCCCCTTTGGCTGGGGCTTTCTCCCGCAGTGAAACATGAGGCTTCACATTTGTTGAAAATGGTACAAGCCGAACATTTGTCGCAATGTCGCATTGCTGAGCTGTCCGGTGGCGAACTAAGGCGTGTGCTGCTGGCTTGTGCTCTCGCCAGAAAACCGGAGCTTCTTGTCCTTGATGAGCCTGAGTCTGGCGTGGACGTGCATGGTGAGCGTCTTTTTTGGGAATTGTTGGACACAGCCCGGCGAGAGATGGGTTTTACGCAGGTTATGGTTAGCCATAATCTGCCATTAGTGGCTCACTATGCAACACACGTCCTGTGTCTCAACAAGACGGGTCTTGCCGCAGGAGCTCCGCGTGTCCCTCTGACTTCGCGTCTTCTCATTACCCTTTTTGGTATACCCATTCATCTCTACCCGGACCAGTGCGACCCCAAAGATCCGGGCTGCCCGCTGTGCGGGGCCGTTGGAGAGGCGGCAGATTATTGTCCGGCGGTTGAAACGTGCCATGCTCATGCCTCCTGCATGGCGTGTGCCCGGGGAGAGAGTGATCATGCCTGATTTATCTTGTGTATACGAGCTGCTGTCTTTCATTCCACTGGATTGTCTGCAATGGCGGTTCATGCAGCAGGCTTTTCTGGCTGTGCTCTTGTTGGCTCCAATGGCTTCTGTGCTTGGGGTGGAGGTTATCAACTTTCGAATGGCCTTTTTTTCTGACGCCATAGGGCATTCGGCCTTCACTGGGGTTGCTCTCGGTTTGTTGCTGGCAGTGCCTCCCAGGCTTTCCATGCCGCTCTTCGGTCTGCTGGTTGGGCTTGGCATCGTGGCTGTGCGCCGCAGGAGCGCTCTTTCTTCGGATACGGTTATTGGTATTGCCTTTTCAGCCGTGGTGGCCTTTGGCCTTGCCGTGATCAGTCGTGCTGGCGGAACGGCACGTGACATGCAGCGCTTTCTTTATGGGGATATCCTGACCATCACTGAAGGAGAGTTGGCCTTTTTGCTCATTCTTTTCGTCGTTTTGGTCGTTTTCCAGATTTTTGGGTACAACAAATTGCTCCTTGTGGCACTCAACCCCGTTATGGCTCGGGCACTCAATGTGTGCGTGCCTTTGTGGCAATATATGTTTGCCGGTCTTCTTGCCCTGGTTGTCATGTTTTCCGTGTGGGCTGTCGGCGTTTTGCTGGTGACAGCCCTGCTTATTGTGCCAGCCGCGACGGCGCGCAATGTGGCATCTTCGGCAGGTGGAATGTTTTGGTGGGCTCTTTTGGTGGGGACGTCTTCTGCCATTGCCGGATTGATTCTCTCTGCTCAGGAATGGATGAATACCTCCAGTGGGGCAACCATCATATTGGTTGCCTGCGGCTGGTTTGCTATAAGCTTTTTGCTTACAGGAAAACATCGGCGTTGTATTTGATAGCAGTATGGCGAGTAGTTTTTTTTGTCCCTTGCTGTCAGTCTGGATGGCGCGTATGAATGAACGTGCGTGAGGCATCTGGGCCTGAGGGTAGGGAATAAGCTAGAATAGAATATACGCATAATGTCAGGTGGTGACCATGAAAACGAAATATATCTTTGTAACGGGTGGGGTATTGTCGTCACTGGGCAAAGGCTTGGCTGCAGCCTCTCTTGGAGCCTTGCTGCAGACACGTGGCCTTGCTGTCACCATTCAGAAACTTGATCCCTACATCAATGTCGACCCTGGAACCATGAATCCTTTTCAGCACGGAGAGGTTTTTGTCACTGACGATGGCGCCGAAACGGATTTGGATTTGGGGCATTATGAGCGTTTTCTCAATGTGCCCATGTCACGAAAAAACAATACCACTTCAGGGGCCATTTACAATCATGTTATCGCCAAGGAACGGCATGGGGATTACCTGGGTGGGACCGTGCAGGTCATTCCGCACATTACTGATGAGATCAAGCGTGTTGTGCTATCTCTTGCTGAAGGAGATGACGCACCGGATGTGGCCATTATTGAAATTGGTGGTACTGTAGGCGATATTGAAGGACTTCCATTTCTTGAAGCCATACGACAGTTGCGTTCAGAGCTGGGGCGTGACAATTGTCTGAATATTCATCTGACACTTGTGCCATATTTGCAAAGTGCTGGCGAGCACAAGACAAAGCCTACCCAGCACAGTGTCAAGCAGCTGCTTTCCATTGGCATCCAGCCTGACATCATCCTTTGCCGTTGTGAACAGAGTATCCCGGAAGAAATGCGTCGCAAGATAGCCCTGTTTTGCAATGTGGATCAAGATGCTGTTTTCACATCAGTGGATGTGGGCAACATCTATGAATTGCCGTTGAAATTTTATGAGGAGGGGTTTGACCAGAAAGTGGCCATCATGCTTCGCCTGCCGGCACGAAACGCCCATCTGGAAGCTTGGGAAAAACTTATTAAAGACTGTGCCAATCCACAAGGCAAGGTGACTATTGCCATTGTTGGCAAGTATGTGGACCTTAAGGAAGCTTATAAGAGTCTTCATGAGGCCTTGAATCACGGTGGTGTCGCTAACCGTGTGCAAGTGGACTTGCGCTATGTCAATTCAGAAAATGTGACGGATGAGAATGCTGCCGAATGTTTCCGAGGGTGTCACGGTATTTTGGTGCCCGGCGGCTTCGGCTATCGAGGCGTGGAAGGAAAGATTGCCGCCATTCGCCATGCGCGCGAACACGGTGTGCCTTTTTTTGGCATTTGTCTCGGAATGCAGTGCGCTGTCATTGAATTTGCGCGACATGTGGCTGATCTTGCCGACGCCAATTCCGAGGAATTTTGTCCCCAATCTGAGCATAAAGTTATTTATCTTATGACAGAGTGGTATGACTTTCGGACAAGAAATGTGGAACGTCGGGATGCCGGTAGTGACAAGGGAGGTACCATGCGCCTTGGTGTATACCCCTGCAAACTGATGCCTGGCACCAAAGCCTTTGACGCTTATCAAAAAGAGATGGTTGAGGAGCGACATCGCCATCGCTATGAGTTCAATAATGCGTTCAGAGACATGCTGGCAGAGAAGGGCATGGTCTTCAGTGGTACGGCACCCGATGATTCTTTAGTGGAAATCATCGAGCTGAAGGATCATCCCTGGTTTTTGGGCTGTCAGTTCCATCCAGAATTCAAGTCTCGTCCCATGTCGCCGCACCCTCTGTTTCGCGAATTCATCGCTGCTGCCAAAAAGCAGGCAACGGTCTGTGCTGAATAATTGCCGTAGTTGCTGTCACATCGCGAAAATGGCTGGTTGATCTTTTGCGCAACCAGAGTGCATTGCGTCCATATTGAGGAATACAATCAAATCGACCATCCATCAAACCGGGCATCATGTCCAACAACCAACACATCACAAAAATACAAGTTCGTCATGTATTGCATAATTTTTGCAGACGTGGCAAACTTTTTTATGAGAAGGTCAATGCTTGCCGAGATCGCACCGGCCATGGTGCACAGAAAAGCACGCCGCATGCAAGACAAGGGCTGCTGGAGGACGACAGCGACACATGGCATTGGAATTGA
>JAGAEE010000187.1 GCA_017613295.1 Desulfovibrio sp.
GGCCCGGCCGTGGTGAACATCGGCACCGAACGCAAGGTGGCCACGGGGGGGCCGGACGAATTTTTCGGCGAAATGTTCCGCAACATGCCTCCCGGTTTTGAAAGGTTTTTTGAGCAGTTCGGCGGCATGCGCAACGGCAAGCGTCCGCCCGCCAAGCAGAAGTCCCTCGGTTCCGGCTTTCTGATTTCTTCTGACGGCTATATTGTCACCAACAATCACGTGGTGGCTGACGCCGACGTCATTCGCGTCACCCTTGACCAGATGGGCAAGAACGAGACCTTCCCCGCCAGGCTTGTGGGGGCCGACGCGGATACCGACCTCGCCCTGTTGAAGATCGAACCCAAAAAGGCCTTGCCGTACCTGAGTTTCGGCAATTCCGACCAACTCAGGGTCGGCGAATGGCTGCTGGCCATCGGCAATCCCTTTGGCCTGGATCACACGGTGACGGCGGGCATTCTTTCCGCCAAGAAGCGCAATATCCATTCCGGGCCTTTCGACAACTTTCTGCAGACGGACGCCTCCATTAATCCCGGCAACAGCGGCGGCCCGCTGCTGAACATGGCCGGGCAGGTGGTGGGCATCAACACGGCCATCATTGCCAGCGGTCAGGGTATCGGCTTTGCCATTCCCAGCAACATGGCCGAGAAGATTGTGGAGAAGATGAAGTCAGGCAAGAAGATTTCGCGCGGCTGGATTGGCGTGGCCATTCAGGACGTTGATGAAAGCACCGCCAAGGCCCTTGGGCTCAAGGAAGCCAGGGGCGCCCTGGCCGGCAGCGTCATGGAAGGCGAGCCAGCCGCCCAGGCTGGCATGAAGGACGGTGACGTCATCCTCGCCGTGGACGGCAAGGACATTGAGGACGCTTCGGCCCTGCTGCACGCCATAGCCGACAAGGCGCCTGGCAGCCAGACCACCGTGACCGTCTGGCGTGACGGCGCAACCCGCCATTTCACGATCATTCTGGGGGAAAGAAAGTCCACCCAGACCGCAGAGCAGGGTAACAGGGGCTCAAAGGACGACGGCCTTTTGGGCATCTCCGTGCGTCCTCTCAGGGACGAGGAACGCCGCGAGGCCAGGATAGACAAGAACGAGGGCCTTTACGTCATCAGCGTCACGGCCGACAAGCCCGCCGCTGAAGCCGACATCCGGCCCGGCGACATCATCCTCAAGGCCAACCAGAAGTCCGTCAACAGCGCGGCAGCCCTGAGCCGCATCGTGAATGAGGAGGGCGCGAAGCGTGGAGCCATCTTGCTGCAGATTTCCCGTCGCGGGGAGATCGCCTTTAGAACGTTGAATCTGGAAAAGTGATCCCGACGGGCCACAAGGAGTATTGGAGGGCTGTCTTTCGGGGCAGCCCTTTTTTAAAAGGACAAACAAGGAGGTGGCGAAATGACCAGATACCTGATCTCGTGCGTGATGGCGCTCTGTCTCATGTGCGCGGGGTGCAGTGCCATGCAGGTCGCCCTGACCCGCAAGGATCTTGACGTGCAGACCAAGATGTCCTCGACCATTTTTATGGATTTGGAAAACCAGAAGGGGCGGCACGTGTACGTGGATTTTCGCAACACCAGCGGCAAAAACCTCAACCTGGAGAACATGGTGACGCAAACGCTGATCAGTCGCGGCTATGAAACGGTCTCCTCGCCAGCAAAAGCCGACTACATCCTTCAGGTGAACGTGCTCTCCTGCGAGAAGAGCGACCCCGCCGCCATTGAAAAGAACCTGGGCCTGGGCTTCGGCACCGCCCTTACCGGCGTGGCCACGGGCGCGCTCATCGGCACGGCCACACACTCGTCGTACGGCATGGCCACGGGGGCCGTGGTCGGAGGGCTTGCCGGAAGCGCCGCCGAGCTGGTGGCTGGCAGCCTGGTGAAGGACGTCACCTACGCCCTGGTGACCGACGTGCAGGTGACAGAGAAGACCCGTATCGGCAAGAATGTTCACCGCACCCGCATGGCGAGCACCGCCAACAAGGTCAATCTCAAGTATGAGGACGCGCAGTACCCACTGGAGGAGGCCATGGCCAACTCCATCGCGGGCATCTTCTGAACCCGGACACGTTACCGCACACAAAGAGCCGTCGCACGACAAAAAGGCGATAACCCTACATGGCATATAAATATCTTTGGCAGACCCTCGAAAATATTCCCTCGGCAACGACCGACGAGGACTACGAGGCACTCATGCCCTGGAAGCAGTAACGTATCTCCCTTTATCTCCTACATCAATGTCACAAAGGGCAGGCCAGTGTGTTTAACTGACCTGCCCTTTGTTTATCATACTTTCGCATGCTCGTGTAGATGCGGTTATTAGGACGCTTACAAATCAAAAACATTCTGTTGGAAGAACTGAAAGATCTATTTTCAGTAAAATTGTATTTATAGATTATGGATATTATTATTTTATGCCAAACCGAGAACGCGTTTGGCGTTCTCATACATAACCTTTTTACGTACGTCGTCATTGAGAGGAAAAGCCTTGTAAGCCTCTAGGGCGTCGCGCAGTTCCACAAAGGGATGGGCACTGGCAAAAATGACCTTGTCTCCAATGAGATCATTCATGGCGCGAACATAGACATCTACCATTGGGGCGCGTTCATATTCCGAAATATCCATGTAGACATTGGCATTTCGCAGGCACGTATAGATGGCTTCATTGACGAAGGGGTAGCCACCGTGACTCATGATAATTGTCAATTCGGGGAAATCGCGTGCCACTTTATCCACGTCGCGAGGATCGGCGTACTCTAGAATGGCGCCAGGTACCTGTGGCGGTGGTGCCATGGTAATGAAAACAGGAATGTTTAAATCGCAGCAACGCGTATAAAGAGGGTAGAAGCGTGCCTCTGATGCCGGGATATGGGCGAGATAGGGATCAATGGCTATGCCTTTCATTCCATATTCCTTGACGGCTTTTTCCATTTCGTCAAGGGCAGCTCTTTTTTTGTGCGGATCAATGCCCCAAAATCCCACAAATTTGTTGGGATACGCACGGCAAAATTCCAAGACACTGCCATTGTTGGCGGGGAATCCGTAAGTGGTTTCGCAATCGCGGCCCGTAATGACTCCCAATTCCACATCCATACGATCCAGGTCAGCCACAATCTCGGCTAAGGGTTGGGCTTTTCGCGCGTCAAAGCCAATGGCCTTGCAAGCTGCCTTGAACATGGCGCTATTTTTAATTCCGTCAATAATTTCGGGCGTGTTGGGTCGAAATCGGAAATCTATGCTTTTCATGTGATCAATTCTCCTTTTGATTGATTCCAAGAACATGCGGGAAACTATGGGCATCATGCGCATATCGGCATAGCGCCCACATTTACGATGTAACTCGTTAAAAAAACTGATTAAAAATATCCGTTTTAAACCAATACTACAAGTAAATTTTTTTATTGTGTTTTTTACTGTACAGACTGTTTGGGCAACGTTTCAAACAAATCACCTCTTTTATGGGGCAATCTTATTGCCTTGCCATAAGATTTCTGTTAAAAATAGTATGTGCAAAAAATCACATGCTAGAAAAATCAAGATTTCAGCTGTGATTTTTTGTTATGCCTTCAAGACCTTTAACCACATAGGAGTAGAGATGCGTAAGAAACTTTGTGTATTGTTTCTTTCCCTGTGTATGACTATCAGCTGTCTTGCCGACAGCGCCATGGCGAAAGAAAAGCTCCAGATCCAAACCGCCTTGACCAATTCCTCCATCTACATGCGGACCCTGGAGCGCTTCAAGGCCAATGTGGAAAAACTGTCGAAGGGCGAGCTAGAAGTCGAGCTTCTTGCAGCCGGCGCTATTGTCAAGCCTTTTGAAATCTACGGCGCTGTGAGTGAGGGGCTGGTCAAC
>JAGAEE010000188.1 GCA_017613295.1 Desulfovibrio sp.
AACAACGCAGCACCCGCATGAGGCACCTTCCATGATACGGAAATTGAATTCGTTGGCAATGCATTCATTGGGGAGAATACGCGTGTCGTCGTACAAATCCAGCATGGCGCTGAAAGGCAAAGAGCATACTTGAGTTCCGTGACGATGTTGCAGGAGGTCAGAAAATTTTTGCCTCTGCGGGCGATGCCCATCAATGACGCCCACGAAAACGGACGAATGGCCGCGCTGAGCGTGGGGACGCCACATTCGTCGGTATCCCGGCCAGGCAAAGGGCTGAGCTGGGGGAGAACACCATTCCCGCGGAAGGGCGGAAAAAAGCGAAACGTGGGGCGTCAGCACCAGGTCAAACAGTCGGGCATACCAGTGCTGCCACGCCATATTGAGATGCGAATCAACGGCGAAAAAAATCTTGGGACAATCCAGTTCCTCGAGCCCGTGCAGGAAATGCCGCTTGCCAAGATTCTCGCGCTGTACCAGCACGTCGGGACGGAACATATTCCCCCTCTCGTCCAGCAGAAGACGGCGGACAGGCACTATGCCTCCCAATCCCGGCAGATTGACGCTGCGTACGTTGTGTCCCGGCAGGTTCACACCGCCATAGTCGACTAAAAGGATGTTCATGATGGCTTTCTAGCGCAGAATGCTCATGCGTTCAAGCACTCGGCAGGGTTCAAAAGGGGAGCAACAGACAAATGCCATGAAAGCATGGAACAAGCTCCGAATATCAGTCTTTAGGCGCCGGCTTCTGGTGACAAGATATTTCTCCGGGAGTTTTGTCGAATTATTGGCAGGGATTTTGCAAATATTTGTGAAAAATCTCTTTTGAGAGTAGGAGGTCGTCGTCATGAAGCGTGGTACCGTACTGATGCTCGTGGCCGGTATGGCTGTCTCGACAGTGCTGCTTGGCCTGATGACCGCCTTTGTGCCTCAGAATCTTGGCACGGAAGTTCGCCGTCAGGTCAGTGACACCGTGGCGACGCTGTGTGCGGACGACATGCCCGAGGACATCCTGCCGCATGGCAACGGCATACGCCAATGGGCCGTACGCGGTCGCGTATTCACACAAGAAGCCGTGGGCCCGATAGAGGTTTTTGGCACGGCGTCGCCGTGTGACGAGTCATCCAGGGCTTCCTCCTCACCCGTACGGGCCACACCCAAGGCTCGCATAGTCGATTTTGAAGACAGTGGAGTTCGGCTGGCCACGGGAGAAGTGGTTGTAGCCTATGAAGGTGATGCGCAGGGCGTTCTGACGCCCCTGTTCGCTGCGGACGATTCCCTTGCTTTGCTCGTTGCCAACGGACCGCGTCAGTATGGTGACGCGCTGGACCCCTCAGGACGGCCGTGGCGCTGGGGTGAGGGGGCGAGCCTTGTTGCACGTCAGGTTCCGGGTTCTCCGGCGGTGGCCCTCGCGGCTTTGCGCCGTAGGATGGAGCGTCGCGCTGTGGAAACGTTTGTGACGACGGAAAAGGCGCAGCCCGGAACCGCCGGAACCTTCCGTCAGATCGTGGAGCAGTGCGCCAACCGTTATCGTCTGAGCACGGCGCTGGTGTACGCCATCATTCACAGCGAAAGCAATTTTTCCACCACGCTGGTCAGCAACAGATCCGCCATGGGCCTCATGCAGATACTTCCAGGAACGGCCAGCGGCGAGATACACCGTTTCCTGCATGGCCGCAGCGGGGAAGTGGGTTTTTCGCAACTGCGCAACCCCGAGGTGAACATCAGCTATGGCACCGCCTATCTGCACATCCTTCAGTCACGCTATTTTGGCAACGTGACAGACCCCCTTTCTCGGGAATATTGCACGGTGGCGGCCTACAACATGGGTCCGAACCGCCTCCTTCGCTTTTACGGACCGGACAATGCCCGTGCCGTGGAGCGCATCAACGCCATGACACCGGACGAACTGTACCAGGATTTGGTCACGCGCCTGCCGCACAGGGAGACACGTGCCTATGTGGCCCGCGTGAGGCAAATGAAGACGCAATACGCCGCACTGCACAGGTGATTCCCAAGACGGCCCTGTTCTCCGCCATGCGCTTCCTTGGCGAGGGCGCAGGAACGTCTTGAGGACATTCCATGGGCGTGTGCCCAAAAAAGCGGATGAGGGGTAATGAGGGAGGCTTCTCCCTGGCCGTTTCCCCAGGGACATTGTCTTGCGCTTGTCACGTCTTTTGGCTACCCTTGGTGTTCAGGCATCACGTGACAACCCGGCCAGCCGGCATTTGAGGAGCAGGCATGTCTTCACCCCACACCATCGGTTCGAGAATTCGCGCCCTGCGACAGGAGCACGAGATCGATCTTGAGTCTCTGGCCAAGATAACCGGCCTGAGCGTTAGCTATCTTGAAAAAATGGAAAATGACGCCATCTATCCCTGTATTGGCCCTCTCCACAAGGTGTCCCGGGCTCTGGGGGTGAGGCTTGGCACCTTTCTTGACGACCAGTTCTCGCGCGATCCCGTCATAAGCAGCATCAACGGTCGCGTGGAGGCGGACGAGGCCTTGCACACCGGCCGCATACCCCATGCCGGGTACACCTATCATGCTCTGGCCAAGGGCAAGAACGACAGGAACATGGAGCCGTTCCACATCTGCATATATCCCGACAACGGCGAGCGAAAAACCACCTCGCACCAGGGCGAGGAATTCATCTTTGTCCTCAAGGGCAAGCTGCTCGTGGTCTACGGCCGTGAAACCCATGTGCTCTCGCCCGGGGAAACCATCTATTACAATTCCATCGTCCCCCATTATGTGGGAGCCGCAGGTGACGAGCCTGTAGAGTTTATCGCCGTGACTTACAATCCCTGAGGCCGGGCCTCGCTTCGGCAGGGGCAGCGGGTGGTGGAACATGGCAGGTTGGCAAGGAGGGCGTATGGAAGAGAAAGTTCGTGAGCGGCAGGCACAGTTCAAATTGAGGGAATGGACGCTGGGCCAGGTGCTGGATCACACTGTGGCCAGGTATCCCGACAACGACGCTGTGGTGTATGCCGATCGCAATTACCGCCTGTCGTGGCGCGAATTTGGCGAACTCGTGGACACCTTTGCCAAGGGGCTTATGGCGCTGGGCGTACAAAAGGGCGAAAAAGTGGCCGTTTGGGCGACCAATGTGCCCTACTGGGTGGCCCTGCAGTACGCCACGGCCAAGATAGGCGCTGTGCTGATCACGGTGAACACCAATTACCGCGAGCATGAGTTGAGGTACCTGCTCACCCAGTCGGAATGCGAGAACCTCTTCCTCATCGACAAGGTGCGGGACCACGACTACCTGGAAACGCTCTATGCCATCGCGCCCGAACTGCGCACGCAATCGCGCTCGCGTTTTTACTGCAAGAGCCTGCCGCACCTGAAACGCGTGTGCTATCTCGGCGCCGAGAAGTTTCGCGGCATGTATTCCGTGCCGGAGATCCTGTCCCTCTCCGTGATGGTGGATGACGCACAATATGCGGCACGCCAGGCCGAGCTTTCCCCGTGGGACGTGGTGAACATGCAGTACACCTCTGGCACCACAGGATTCCCCCGTGGGGTCATGCTCACCCATGTGGGAGTTGGCCTCAACGGCTACTGGATTGGACGTCACCAGCATTTCGGCCCGGATGACCGCGTCTGCCTTCCTGTGCCGCTGTTTCACTGTTTCGGCTGTGTGCTGGGCGTTTCGGCCTGTGTCAATCACGGGGCCACCATGATCATTCTTGAGACTTTCAACGCCCTCAAGGTTCTGGCCGCGCTGGACAGCGAGCGCTGTACCGCCGTGTACGGAGTTCCCACCATGTTCCTTGCCGAGCTGGAGCACCCCTTGTTTCGCCGTTTTGACCTGTCACACATGCGCACGGGCATCATGGCGGGTTCCGTCTGTCCTGAGCCGCTCATGCACCGCGTGGTTGACGATATGAACATGCGCGAAATCACCATTTGCTATGGCCTCACCGAGGCCTCGCCGGTGATGACCCAGTCGGACATCAACGACCCCCTGCCACTGCGCTGTGAGACCGTGGGGTGCGCCATGCCCGGCATAGAGGTGCGCGTGGGGGATCCCGAAACCTGTGAGGAGCTGCCCCGCGGGCAGGTGGGCGAAATACTCTGCCGTGGGTATAATGTCATGAAGGGCTACTACAACATGCCTGAAGACACGGCCAAAGCCATCAGCCCTGAGGGCTGGCTGCATTCCGGCGACCTCGGCGTGATGGACGAGAACGGCTATTTGCGCGTGACGGGCCGCATCAAGGACATGATCATCCGAGGCGGCGAAAACGTCTACCCACGCGAAGTGGAGGAATTTCTCATGGGCATGCCGGGCCTGTT
>JAGAEE010000189.1 GCA_017613295.1 Desulfovibrio sp.
ATATTATTCAAAGGTTCCGGTTTTGTCTGTTGTCGCTTCGTGCAAGAGCTTATCCTTGTCGATCACAGGAAGCGTCGGGCTCGCCCCGGCATCACGCCAACCACCGCCAAGCGCCATGCAGACACTGACAACGCTGTTCAACCGATTTTGCAGGGCCGTAGCCAGTTGCAATTCCGCGGAAAAAAGTTGCCGTTCCGAATCCAAAACCGTCAGATAGTCGGTGTATCCATTATCGTACTGCAGACGGGCAATTTCAGTGGACCGCCGCAGGCTTTCCACCTGCACCTTCATACTGCGTACCACAGCATCCGCTTCACGCTGTTCGGTGAGTGCCGTACGTATGTCTTCAAAGGCAGACTGAACGGTCTTTCGATAAACGGCGATAGCCGCTTTTTTCTGGGCTTCAGCATCCTTGAGATTGTACCATTTACGGCCAAAATCAAGAATGGGCACTGACCCGCTGATGCCATAACTCCAAGTGCCGGAAGCGCTGGTGAATAGACTTCCCACTCCAGTTGCCAATGTGCCCAGGGAACCAGTCAAGGAAATGGAGGGGAAAAACTGGGCGCGGGCCACACCTATGTTGGCATTGTAAGCCATAATACTGAACTCGGCAGCGCGTATGTCAGGACGGCGAAGCAAAAGGTCAGAAGGAAGCCCCTCTGGCAACACAGGGGGAGCTGGCAAAGAAGCTATGCCCTTTCCTCTCACCATGCCACGCTCAATAATGTCGCGTGGAGAGCGCCCCAGCAATACGGCGAGTGCCGCCTCTGCCTTATCAACACTGATGGTAGACGTATGTACCTGAGCGCGAGCAGTTTCCACTTCAGCCCTAGCGCGCTGCCAGTCCAACTCGGTGATATCACCCTGTTTATAGCGGGCGGTATAGATGCGGAAAGATTCCTCACGCGACTTAAGCGTCCGCCGAGCCGTATCTAGCTGCATGTCCAGCGCCAGGAGGGAAAAGTAGCCCTGGGCCGTCTGACCGGCAATGGATAAGCGCAGGGCCTCATGCCCAATAACCGTATTCATAAGAATATCACTGAGCATGGTGTACTGGTTACGCAGACTGCCCCAGAAATCCAGTTCCCATGAGGCGCTGAGCGCACCCTGATAGGTAGAAGGGGCGCGGGCCAGGCCGCTTACGTCATACGGTGAAGTGAGGTTTGCCTGACGCTCCGAAGAACTATCAGACTTGGCCGATGCAGAACCCTCGACCAGTGGGGCCAGAGCAGACGAACCTACGCCAGCCTTGGCCGCTGCAGATTCAATATTAGCCATGGATTCGGCAAGGTCCTGGTTGTTCTTCAGAGCTTCCTCAACCAGAGCAGTCAACACAGGATCATTGAAACGATTCCACCAATCCGTATTCAAAGGTGCCGGCCCCATATCCACGGCACGCCACTGTTTGGGCAAATCCAGCTCCGGTCGCTCGTAGCGTGGTGCGAATGAACAGGCTGAAAGAACTGCTGTTAACAGCAACAATACCGGAAGGGGTCCCCCAGTAAAAGAAACGGATGGCTTGCAATATGCAGTCATATCTCCTCCTGTTCATCCGCAAAGAAGTCCCTACCCGCATTGGGATCGGTCTTGCCTTGCAATTTGAGCGAAATGGTCATGATCACCTTGAAGAAAAAGGGCACAAACAAGGTGGCTATGCACGTGGCTGCCAGCATTCCGCCAATAACGGCCGTGCCGATGGCATGCCGGCTGTTGGCACCCGCCCCCGTACTGATGGCCAAAGGCAACACGCCCAGGATAAAGGCCAGACTTGTCATAACAATGGGTCTGAAGCGCAAGCGAGAGGCGCGCATGGCCGCAGCATCAAGGCTTCTCCCACCACGCCACGCCTCCACGGCAAATTCCACAATAAGGATGGCGTTCTTGGCCGCCAGGCCGATAAGGGTCACAAGGGCCACCTGAAAATAGACATCATTGGAGAGATCACGCAGCCATGTAGCGGCGAAAGCCCCGAAAACACCAAAGGGTACGGCCGTAAGGACGGCCAGCGGCAAAGACCATGATTCGTACTGTGCCGCCAGGATGAGAAAAACCATGACAATGGCCAGCATGAAGATCATCAACGTATCCGCACTGGCCAGCTTCTCCTGAAGTGACGAGCCTACCCAGCCGAGGGAATATTCGGACGGAAGCACGGCCTGGGCCGCAGCCTCCATCTGTTTGAGGGTATCGCCAGAAGCATAGCCCGGCGTGGGCGTACCAAGAAAATGCGCGGCCGGGAAGGCATTGTAACGTTCCACCACCTGTGGTGCGGTGCGGCGTTCCAAAGTCATGATTGAAGTGAGGGGCACCATCTCGCCCCTGGCATTCTTGACATACACGTCCCTAAGAGATTCCGGCAGGATGCGGTAGTCGGCCTCTGCCTGCATGCGTACCTGAAAGGTTCGCCCCAGGTAATTGAAGTCATTGACATAGGTCTGTCCAAAGGCCGCTCCCATGGAGGCATAGACCTCGCTGATATTGATGCCCATGTCCTTGCAACGCTCACGATCCAGATTGGCATAGAGTTGGGGCGCGCCGGTAGTGAAAAGGTTGCGCACCATGCCAATGGCCGGATACTTGGGCGTGCCGTCTTTGTTGCGGCTTGTGGCCTCAGCTACAACGGCATTGGCATAGCGTTCCAAATCCGCCAGCGTTCCGTCCCCGCGCATCTGGATGAAGCCCTCGAATCCGCCCGTGGTGCTCATGCCCTGAATGGGCGGCGGTGAAAAAGAAAGGACAAAGGCTTCGGGCTGCATGGCACTCACGGCCATGGTCTTTTCAGAAACGGCCGTGTCCGACTGTTCCTTGCTCTTGCGCTCGCTCCAGGGAATCAACGAGGTGAAAAATGTGGCATAGTTGCTCTTGACGGAAACGGTGGTGATGTCAATACCACTGAGAACGGCCACATCTTTGACGCCGGGCAGATTCAGCAAATGGTCGGTTATGACCTCGCCCACAGCCTTGGTGCGAGGGATGGACGCTCCGTCCGCCAGTATGGCCATGCCCACAGTATAGCCCTGATCCTCATTGGGCACCATGCCCGTGGGCACACGCCCCAGCAGAAATACAATACACCCCACCATAAGACCAAAAAGCAGCATGGCCCGCAAGGCGGAATTTTTGACAAAACGCACCGCCCGCAAGTAGCCGTGCGTGATGCGGCCGAAAGTGTAGTTAAACCACCCAAAAGCCTTTGGAGGCACATACCCATGATGGTGTGGCTTAAGCAACAGGGCACACAGAGCTGGTGTAAGAGTCAGGGCCACAATGCCGGAAAGCACCACAGAAACGGATATGGTAATGGCAAACTGCTTGTACATCTGGCCCGCCAGACCACCCATAAACGACACGGGCACAAATACCGCGCACAGTACCAGCACAATGGCGATGACCGGGGCCGTCACCTCGTTCATGGCCTTGGCCGTGGCCTCTCTGGGAGGGAGATGCTCGGAACTCATGATGCGTTCCACGTTTTCCAGCACCACGATGGCGTCGTCCACCACGATGCCAATGGCCAGCACCAGGCCGAAAAGCGTCAGGGTGTTGATAGAATAGCCCAAGGCATACATGCCGGCAAAAGTGCCGATGACAGAAACGGGCACGGCAATACAGGGGATGAGCGTGGCACGCCAGTTCTGCAAGAAAACAAAGACCACAATGAACACGAGCAACATGGCCTCAATGAGGGTATGAATCACCTCCTTGATGGATTCCATGACAAAATCGTTGGTATCCACCACCATCTTGAATTCCATGCCGTCCGGCAGGGATTTGAGAATCTCCTCTAGCCGGGCTGTGACGCGTTTGCCCGTTTCAATGGCGTTGGCACCGGGCAAAAGGTACACGGCGGCCATACGAGCAGTGCCACCGTTGTAAGTGGATTCCACGGCGTAGTCACGACCGCCCAGTTCAATTCGGGCCACATCGCGCAGGCGCAAAAGAGCACTGTCCTCGCCGGCTCGCACTATGATGTTGCCAAATTCCTCTGGCGTCAGCAAACGCCCCTGGGTGTCAATCTGCCATGAAAGTTGTGCCTCCGGCCCCACCGGATTGTCCCCCAGACGGCCGGGGGCAAACTGTGAATTCTGCTCGCGAATGGCCACTGCGATTTCGGACGGGGTAAGGCTGTACTTGGCGAGCTTGTCAGGCTTGAGCCAGATGCGCATGGAATAGTCCATGTAACCGAACACAGAACAGTCACCCACGCCGGGCACTCTTTTGAGCTCGTCCACGATGTTGACGTTCATCCAGTTGTGCAAGTGCACGGCGCTGTACCGCCCGCTTGGCGAGATGAGCGCAAAGGCCTGGAGCATGGAAGGAGATCGTTTGACAACCTGTATGCCTTGTCGCCGTACGTCCTCCGGCAGCAGGGTCTGGGCCAGATTGACCTTGTTGTTGACGTTCACCAAGGCCATGTCCGGATTGGTTCCTAAGGCAAAGTAAACGTCAAGCTTGCCAGACCCGGCACCGGAAGAAGCCGTGGAACTCATGTAGAGCATGTTTTCCACACCGTTGATGTTCACCTCCAACGGGGCCAGCACCGATGAGGCGATGGTTTCTGCAGAGGCGCCGGGGTAGAAGGCCATAACATTAACCGTGGGGGGCACCAGATCAGGGTATTGGGCAATGGGCAGGGCTATCAGAGCCAGCGCGCCCACCAGCGTAATAATAATAGAAATAACTGCCGAGAAAATAGGTCGACGCAGAAAAAAATTGGGTTTGGTGGAAGCAGCCATTCAAAATCCCTACTTGTTGTCCGCGTCAGCAGGCTTCTTGCCCGCATTCTGCGCATCCTTGGCAGCCTTCGCCTTGGAAAGCTCATCCATAGAAGGCTGTATACTCACCGGAGTGCCGGGCCGTGCCTTGACCAGACCTTCCAGAACAATGCGCTCCCCCCCCTTGAGTCCAGAATCCACCAGATACTTGTCCCCCACTGTTTCACTCACCACAATGGGGATCACGTAAACCTTATTGTCCTTGTCAACTCCCATGACCATGGAACCCTGCTGGGTGATCATGACGCACTTCTGAGGGACAAGAATGGCGTTGACCAGCACATCGCCCTCCATAAACAGGCGCACATACTGGCCGGGAATGATCTGGCCCTGACTGTTGTCAAACACGGCTCGCGCCTTGATGACCCCCGTCGTGGGCTGCACCTGATTGTCGATGAAGGTCACAGCGCCCTCCCCTTGATACATGCTGCCGTCCAGCAGACGCAATCGCGCCTTGTAACGACCACCCTCGGGGAAACG